>JBJXGJ010000238.1:0-25876 GCA_046153805.1 Ferruginibacter sp.
CATATACGTACAACACTAACAGCTTTGCAGGTAAAATAAAAGTAGCCATGCTCAAATGGACTTATCCTAAAGCAGATGGGATTTTACCCAATTCCTGGGGAACCCTAGCAGCGCTTCAAAACTATTATGGCATTAAATCTAAATTTACAGTAGTAAAAAACCCCACCGAAATTAATAAAATAAAAAGGTTGATGGCTCTGCCCGTGGAAGAAAAATTACCTTCTGAAACGTTTACATTTTTAAACGTTGCAACTTTTAGAGAAGAAAAAAATCAGGAATTGATAATAGATGTAGTTGCTGAAATGAGGGAGCTAGTTTTTCAAGTGATACTTATCGGCAAAGGCCCCACGCTGGAACCGTTGAAACAAAAAGTGAAAGATCTCCACCTGGAAGAAAAAATAATATTTATTAATTTTACAGAAAACCCGTACAAGTATATGAGTAAAACAGATTGTTTTCTTTTGCCTTCTTTCAGTGAGGGTTTTCCCAACGTATTGATAGAATCTATGGTTTGCGGTCTACCAATTATTTCGGTTGATTGCAAAGTAGGACCCCGAGAATCATTAGCGCCGGGTACATCCTACGATTCCGTCATTGGCGAGAATGATTTTGAAGTGGCAGAGTATGGCATCCTTACTGCTCCCAATTGCAAAACATCAATGGTAGCCGCTATGAAATGGGCTTTATTGCATCCAGAAAAACTGAGCGAGTTTAAATCAAAAGGGATGATAAAATCTAATGATTTTGAAATTGAAAATGTCTGCAATGAATTTTCTGAAATTTTTGATTCATACCTCAAAAAAAATTAATGAACAAACAAAAAGATTTAGGCAAATTTGTAATATCCCTGGATTTTGAATTAATGTGGGGGGTAAGAGACCACGCTACACCGGCTACTTACGGCGCAAATATTTGTGGGGTACATGAGGCATTACCCAAGCTGCTTGAAGTTTTTACAGCGTATAAAATTCACGGTACATTTTCAACGGTTGGTTTTTTATTTTTTGACAATAAGGAAGAGCTTCAGGATAATCTTCCGACAGAAAAACCTGCTTACATTGATAAAAATCTCTCCCCGTACGAATACAATTATCTGGAAAAACTGGGTGAGTCATATCCAAATGATCCTTATCATTATGGAAGTCATTTGTTGAAATTAATTCAAAACACGGCCGATCAGGAAATAGGTACACATACTTTCAGTCATTATTATTGTTTGGAGTCTGGTCAAAAATATGATGCTTTTAAGGAAGATATGAAATCAGCAGTAAAAGCAGCTGCACTTCGTGGGGTCAAATTGCAAAGTATCATTTTTCCGCGTAATCAAATAAACAGGGAATATCTTAAAATATGTGAAGAGAACGGAATAACTTCCTATAGAAATAATCCGGTATCGTGGTTGTATAACGCACGCAGTACCCAAAATGAAAGCCTGTTAAGGAGAGCATGCAGGCTTGTAGATGCATATGTAAATTTATCAGGCCATAATTGTTATTCAAACGAACACATGTCAACAGAGTTTCCTGTTAACATTCCAGGTAGTTCCTTTTTGCGACCTTACTCCGAAAAATTGAAATTTTTGGATGGCATGCGTTTGGCAAGAATAAAAAACAGCATGACACATGCTGCAAAAAATAATTTAATGTATCATCTTTGGTGGCATCCACATAATTTTGGAACATTTCAAAAAGAAAATTTTGCTTTTCTTAGAAAAATACTGGATCATTACTTGATCCTGAACAAAAAATACTCTTTTACGAGTTATACCATGACGGAGCTGGCAAATATTTTAACCAAAAAATAAAACATGTATGGAAGAAAAAGACAATCCGTATAATATTGTAAAAGGAACAGCAGATGATAGGGAGCTCGAGCAATACCGTGTTTGTTTTGTAAATAACGGTACCGAAAGAATTCTAACCAACCTGCAATGGCTGCACCAGAAAAACCTGGTAAAGGCAAACACCATTTATTATGCTATGCATGATGAAGATGTTGCAGGTATTTATACGGCACTGCCGGTACTTTTTAAAATAGGTGATGAGGTAAAACCTGCACTTCAATCCATTGACACCCTAACCGATGTTGCTCATCGTGGAAAAGGCTTGTTTCCCAAACTCGCTAAAAAATTATATGCTGATGCAGCAGATAGTAATTGCGCTCTTGTTTACGGTTTCCCAAATGAAAGTTCGGGCCCCGGTTTTTTTAATAAACTGCAATGGACATCTTTTGGGGAGGTACCTTTTTTATTAAAGCCGCTAAACGTTTTTTATTTTATTAATAAGATTTTAAAAAGAAAAAAACGAAGCGATGTACCGGATGGCAATTACAGTTATAATGCACCTGCAACTGTAGCAATAGGCAGCGATACAGAAATAAAACTGCTCAATAAATTTGAGGCAGAATTTGATACAGTTTGGGCACGGGTATCCAAAAAAATAAAGGTATGTGCAAATAGAAGTGCTGATTATATGAACTGGCGCTTTGTAGATAAGCCTGATGAAGTTTATTACCGTTATGGGCTATACGCAAACGGAAACTTACAGGGCGTAGTGGTTTTTACCATCAAAAGAAAACACGGCGGATTAATCGGTTACCTAATGGAGTTAATTTATAATCCTCAGAACGAAGATGCAGGTAAACAATTATTAAGATTTGCTTCTAAACAATGCAGGAAACAGCAGGCCGATACCATTCTTGCATGGAGTATCCCGGAATGTTTTAATTACAATGTTTATAAAAAATGTGGATACTATACATTGCCGGAGAAACTTAGGCCGCAACAATTATTTTTTGGTGTACGCCCCTTCGATGAAAAAAATGCGCAAATGATTCTTAATGTAAAAAACTGGTACATCAGTTACGCAGATTCAGATACAGGTTAAAACCCTAGTACGCCTGTTTGAACTCATTTTTGTACTTTTACTACCTAATAAAATTTATGAATACAATATTGATTACAGGCGGGGCGGGTTTTATATGCTCTCACCTTACCCGTTTGTTTGTTACAAAAGATCTTGATTACAAAATTGTAAATCTCGATGCACTTACCTATGCAGGAAATCTTGAAAATTTAAAAGATATTGAAGCTGCCCCCAATTATACTTTTGTAAAAGGTGATATAATGGATGCCACCTTGTTGCAGCAACTTTTCGACAAATATAAATTTACCAGCGTATTGCATTGCGCTGCCGAAAGCCATGTAGATCGTTCAATAAGCGACCCGCTTGCTTTTGTAAAGACCAATGTCTTGGGTACTGTTACTCTTTTACAGGTGGCAAAAGACAATTGGAAAAACGATTTTACCGGAAAAATTTTTTATCATATTTCTACTGACGAAGTGTACGGTTCATTAGGAAATACCGGTTTCTTTTATGAGCATACCCCGTACGATCCCCAGAGCCCTTACTCTGCTTCAAAAGCATCATCCGATCATTTTGTAAGAGCATTTTACCACACTTACAAATTGCCCGTAAAAATTTCTAATTGTAGTAATAATTACGGCCCGTTTCACTTTCCCGAAAAATTAATACCGCTTTGTATTCATAACATCCTTAATAAAAAAACTTTGCCTATTTATGGCAAAGGGGAGAATGTGCGTGATTGGCTTTTTGTTGAAGACCATGCGAGAGCGATTGATGTTATTTTTCATGAAGGAAAAATCGGTGAAACCTATAATATTGGCGGGCACAATGAGTGGACGAATATTGCACTCGTTAAGGAATTGTGCAAGCAAATGGATGAAAAATTAGGCAGAGAAAAAGGGGAATCTGAAAAACTGATAACGTATGTAACCGATCGAGCCGGTCACGACCTTCGATATGCAATAGATGCCACTAAATTACAAGATGAATTGGGCTGGTTACCTTCGTTTCAGTTCGAAGAGGGTATTTCTAAAACGATAGATTGGTACCTGCAGAATACAGACTGGTTAAATGATGTGGTAAGTGGAAACTACAAGGCATATTATGAATTGCAATACGGGAGTTCGTTTTAGGAATGTAGATTTTGGACTTGTTTCTGGAACTTAAAATTCTCTGCAACACAAAATGACAACCTAACCCCTTTTTTTCTATCCTAACCCCAAAAACTCTAAATTATTATGAAAGGAATAATACTAGCAGGCGGCTCCGGTACAAGGCTTTATCCTATAACAATGGGAATAAGCAAACAGCTAATGCCCATCTACGACAAACCAATGATCTATTATCCGCTTAGTACATTAATGCTTGCTGGTATAAAGGATATTTTAATAATTACCACACCCGAAGATCAAGAGCAGTTTAAAAGATTACTTGGTGATGGAAATAAATGGGGTTGTAATATTGAATATGCGAAGCAGGAAGTGCCAAACGGACTTGCGCAGGCATTTGTAATCGGAGAAAAATTCATTGGTAAAGACAGCGTAGCATTGGTTCTTGGTGATAATATTTTTTATGGAAGCGGATTCAGTGATATCTTGAAAGAAGCAGCAAAAGTAAGCGGGGCAGTTATTTTTGCTTATCCTGTAAGCGATCCTGAAAGATACGGTGTTGTGGAGTTTGATGAAGACTTTACAGCATTAAGCATAGAAGAAAAGCCACAAAGACCAAAAAGCAATTACGCCGTACCCGGACTTTATTTTTACGACAACAGCGTGGTTGAAATTGCAAAATGCATTCCGGCAAGTCCACGGGGGGAGTATGAAATTACTGATGTAAATAAGAGGTATCTTCAAAACAAAAATTTAAAAGTTGCTGTGCTTAACCGTGGTTTTGCGTGGCTAGATACAGGCACTTTTGATTCTCTTAGTGATGCGAGTGAATACGTACGTGTAATTGAAAAAAGGCAAGGACTGAAAATTGGATGCCCGGAAGAAATTGCTTTTAGAAAAAATTTTATTAGCAAAAATCAATTATTAGTATTGGCAAATGATTTAAAAAAGAGCGGGTATGGACAATATCTTTTTAATATTGTAAAGTAATAATTCATGTATGTAATTGCCTCCATAGCTTTTGTCAAATGATATCTATATTTTCAATCTTTATATAATCATAATTTAACAGCGATTATTAATGTTAACGTATTAAAAAGACACGATGCATGCCATAATTTGCTATTTTCGCGGGTTCATAAATAATAATTTTAGATGTGCGGAATTTCAGGCTTTGTAGATTTTAAGAAAAAGACAGATAGGCTTATTTTAGAAAAAATGAACAGGATGCTTGTTCACAGAGGTCCCGATGGCGAAGGCTACGGAATTTATGAAAATAATCATTCGATAGTTGGTCTAGGTCATCGCCGATTAAGTATTATAGATCTTACAGAAGGTGGAAGCCAGCCTCAGGTTTTTGAAGGACTACACATTACTTACAACGGAGAAGTTTACAATTACACAGAGATAAAGGCTGTTTTGGAACAAAAAGGCCATACTTTTCATAGTCATAGCGATACAGAGGTTATTTTGCATGCATATAAAGAATGGGGAACAGGCGCTTTGCACCATTTTATTGGAATGTTTGCATTTGTAATTTACGATGAAACCGCCAATACATTATTTGCCTGCAGAGACAGGGCTGGCATAAAGCCTTTTTTCTATTATTGGAAAGATGGTTTGTTTCTTTTTGCATCGGAACTTAAAGCCATCATACAGCATCCTAGTTTTACTAAAGACATTAATATCGATGCTGCCGCTGCGTATATGCAATTCGGATATGTGCCCGCACCGCATTGTATTTTTAATAATACTTATAAATTAAATCCCGGTCATTTTTTACAATTAAACACACACAATCAAACATTAAAACTGGAGCAATATTGGAATGCTTATGACGCTTACAATACCCCTCCCTTAAAAATTGATTTACCCGAAGCAACAGCAGAAACAGAAAAACTATTAACGAGCGCATTTCAATACCGTATGGTAAGTGATGTACCGGTCGGTGTTTTTTTAAGCGGCGGGTACGACAGCAGTTGTCTTACTGCATTGCTGCAAAAAAATAATAATGAGCAGATAAAAACTTTTACAATAGGTTTTTCCGACAGCGGCTTAAACGAAGCTCCTCACGCAAAAGCAATTGCAGCACATCTTGGTACCGATCATACAGAATACTATTGCACACAAAAAGAAGCACTCGAAATAGTACCGCAGCTTCCGTTTTTTTATGATGAACCTTTTGCTGACAGTAGTGCCATACCAACAACTTTGGTAAGCAAAATTGCCAAAGAAAAAGTAAGCGTAGCTTTATCCGCAGATGCAGGCGATGAAATTTTTGCTGGGTATCATCGTTACGATTATCTTATGAAATACGGACGGCAGTTAAAAAAAATTCCGCCTATTATACGCAAAACAGCAGCAGCAATAATGAGTGCCATACCATCATCTTCAATACCGGTACTTAACAAAAAATATCAGTTTCATAGCCGTTATCAAAAATTAAAAGCAGGTTTAGAAAATACAGATGAACTCAATATTTTACTTGCCCTAACTAAACAAAATACTGACGACGAAATAAAAGCCCTCTTTAAAACAGCAACAAAAAAATTGTTAACTGCGTTCGACAGTAAAGAATTGCAAGCGGAATTTCATTCTACATTGTCTCATGCAATGGCCATAGACTATCAAACATATCTTGCTGATGATATTATGCAAAAAGTAGATAGAGCTGGCATGTCTGTGAGCCTTGAAGGTCGTGAACCATTTCTAGATCACAGAATTATTGAATGGGCTGCACAATTACCAATGGATTTTAAATACCGCAACGGTAGCAAAAAGTTTATTCTTAAAGAAATCGTTCACAAGTATATACCTAAAGAAATGATGGATAGACCTAAAATGGGCTTTGCAATTCCGGTAGAAGTTTGGTTAAAAAATGAACTTAAACCATTTGCAGACAAATTTTTAGACGAGGCATATATTGAAAAACAAAATATATTTAATAATAAGGAAATACAGCGAATAAGGAAGGATTTTTACAATGGATATTCTGAAAGAGCCGAAAAAATTTGGTACGTACTCATGTTTCAGATGTGGTATGATAAATGGATAAATAATAATTAAAAAATTACATCACTAAATTTAAGGAAAATGTGTGGTATTGCAGGGTCTATAAATTATAAACTTCCTTATGAAATTATTAAAAAAAATATGTTTCACAGAGGACCTGATGAACAAAATGATAGTGTTGAAGATAACGTAGATCTATATCATTTGAGACTTTCCATATTGGATGTTAGCGGTGGTAAGCAACCAATGGTTCTTGATGATCAGTTTACCATTATTTTTAATGGAGAAATTTATAATCACAATGATCTTCGAAAGCAATTTGGTTTAATCTGCGATACATCGTCCGACACTGAAACAATTTTACGCTTGTATCAAAAATTAGGAAACGCTTGTTTACATTACTTAGAAGGTATGTTTGTTTTTGCTATTTATGATAACGTAGAAAAAAGTTTATTTATAGCACGAGATAGAGCTGGAAAAAAGCCTTTGTATTATTTTAAAGACGGAGAGAAAATTGTGTTTGCAAGTGAGCTAAATTGTTTAAAAGGGATGTTGCCCTTGGAAATAAACAAAGATAATTTTTATCATTACACCCGAGTTGGTACTTTTTATAGAAATTTAACTCCTTATAAAAATGTAACAGAACTTCCGGGTGGCAGTTTTTTAAAGATAAATACTAAAGATTTTTCTATTATTGAAACTCAATGGTGGAATATCAATGATTTTTATTGTAAACCCAACAAGGATAACCTTGAGGAGAGTAAAAAAATGGTGAATCATTATCTCACCGAAGCGGTAAAAAGGCGAATAGAATCTTCTGACTTAGAAGTTGGTTGTTTTTTAAGCGGGGGAATTGACAGTGGACTCGTAACGGCTATCGGAAGTACATTCACCCAAAAACTAAAAACTTTTACTGTCGCATTTGATGGTGCTTACAATGAGGCCCCACTTGCCAGACTTGTAGCAGAAAAATACAATACTCATCATACTGAAATAAATATATCATTTGATAATCTTAAAAATGATGTAGAAAAAATATTAGCAAACTATGGAGAACCCTTTTCTGATAGTAGTGCTATCCCTAGCTATTATGTAAGCAAAGAAGCCAAAAAACATTTGACGGTAATCCTAAACGGAGATGGTGCCGATGAACTTTTTGGGGGTTATCGAAGATATGTCCCTTTTGCAAAATACGATTTTTTTAAAAATAATATCGGTTTGAAAGGTACAGCATCTGTTCTAAAGAGATTTTTACCTCAACCGCATAATAAGAAATCAAAATATAATTATCTGTATCGCCTTGCGTCGTTGGCTTCGAAATCTAATTTGGAGATTTATTTATCAGCAGGTGTAGATATAATGGAAGACTATGAGAACAATATTATAAAGCCAACTTTCGATTATTTAGAAACGGTTCGTACTGATTTTAACATTATTACAGAAAATAAAGAAATGAGCGGCTTGCAAAAAATAATGAATATGGATTTTGACACAAATTTGTTTAGCGATTTGTTGGTAAAAATGGATATTGCAACAATGGCAAATTCACTTGAAGGAAGAAGCCCGTTTATGTGTAAAGATTTATTGGAATATGTGCCTTCTATGTCGGATAGCTTTAAAATAAATGGCACCACTACTAAATTTTTGTTACGAGATATAGCAAAGGAATACTTGCCAACGGAACTAATAAATCAACCTAAAAGAGGATTTGAAATCCCCCTAAAGAATTGGGTAGATGTAGAATTAAAAGATATGATATATGATTATGTTGGATCTTCAAACGCTTTGTCAAAAGAGTTTGTGAAGAACGATTTTATTCAAAATTTGCTAAGTAATAAAATAAAAATTCCGTCGGAAAAAAGAGCAAAAATTTTATGGATGATGTTCTCAATGGAAATATGGCACAAAAAAAACTATCTACATGCCTAAGCTAATAAGAATAACCACTGTACCCATGGCACTAAAGTATTTGCTGCACGGGCAAATGAAATATATGAGGGAACATGGGTTTGACGTATTAATGATAAGTGCCGACGGTAAAGAAAGATTAGAAGTAATTGAAAATGAAAATTGCCCGCACATAATTGTACCCCTTACACGAAAAATAACACCCGTGGCGGATCTTAAATGTTTGTACCAATTAATAAGGATCTTTAAAAAAGAAAAGCCAGATATCGTACATACACATACACCTAAAGCTGGGCTTCTGGGAATGATAGCAGCAAAAATCGCAGGTGTTAAGATTCGCATCCACACTGTGGCAGGGCTGCCTATGATGGTGGAAAAAGGGTTTAAATTTTTATTACTTAAAAATGTGGAACGCCTTACTTACCACTGTGCAACGCAAGTGTGGCCCAATAGTTTTTCTCTTTTAAAATATATAGGCGAGCAAAAAATATGTAGGTCTAAAAAGATTAAAGTAATAAGCAAAGGCTCATCAAACGGAATAGACCTTAAAAGATTTGATAAAAATAATCTTGACCCTGCAATTTTACAAAATGTAAAAAACAGTATTCCATACGATCCTGATAATTTTTACTTGTTGACAATTGGGAGGTTAGTTAAAGACAAAGGAATTACGGAGCTAACTAATGCGTTTACAAAATTTAAAAGCAAGGGTAATTTCGAGAAAGTAAAATTGATTCTCGTAGGGAAATTTGAAGAAGATCTCGATCCCTTACCGGAAAATATATTAACCGAAATAATTTCGAATAAAGATATTATTCACATTGAGTGGACGCCTTATGTGGAATATTATATTTCTATTGCCAATTTATTTATTTTTCCTTCGCACCGAGAAGGTTTCCCAAACGTTTTATTACAATCAGGGGCATTAGAACTACCAATAATTTGCTCAGAAATTGCCGGGAATGTTGATTTAATTGAAAACAATGTGAGCGGACGTTTATTTTTCGTAAATGATGTAACAACAATAATAGAAAATATTGAATTTGCGATAGGGCAACCATTTAAAATGAAAATTATGTCTCAACTTTTGTATAAAAATATCATAACCTTCTACAAAAAAGAAAATATTTGGGATGCCATACATAAAGAATATAGTAAACTTCTTTTAAAATGAACAGTGATAACACTCCATTATAAACAAATTAAAATTACTATTAACACAGAATGGATTTACTACCTGCTTGCAAAAAGCAAATGTTATATAAATAAATAATCAGCCTGTTAATCTAAATAACGATTATGGGTAATAAAAATTAATACTTTAATTCTTATTTAATAAACGAAAATGCAAAATAAAAGTCAGTTAAAAATATTGTTCATCGGCAAAAAAAACGATTATTTTTCTACATTAGCTTCGGAATATATCAAAACACATATTCCACAAACAGAAGTTGTTTTTAGTTTAAGAGATGAGACCATGCCCGATTTGGTGATTAATTGGAAAGGAGATTACATCATTTCGTATTTATCGCAATGGATAATTCCTAATATGGTTTTAGCAAATGCTAAAATTGGAGGTATCAATCTACATCCTGGCAGTCCCTTATATCCTGGTATTGGTTGCACAAATTTTGCTATCTATAATGATGAAAAAGAATTTGGAATAACCTGCCATTTTATGTTGCCAAAAGTAGATACAGGTGGCATAATAAAAGTTAAAAGATTTCCTATTCATGAAAGCGATACAGTTTATAGTTTAACTCAACGTTGTTACTCAGAAATAAACAATGTTTTTTATGAAATTGTTGATGGTTTAGTGGCAGGGAAAATGCCAACATTATCTGGTGAAAAATGGCTGCGTAAAGCTTACACAAGAAAAGAATTAAATGATTTATGTAAATTAGATTTAAATATGAATTTAGAAGAAATTGAAAAAAGAATTAAGGCTACAACTTTCGGAGAACAAAAATGGGCGTATTTCAATTTTCATGATAAAAAATTCCTTTTGCAAAATAGTTAAAGTTTATGATCAAAGAAATTGAACTACATGATAGACTTATTAAATTAAGAATGTTATTTGAGTTATCAGATAAAGCTTTTAATAATTACTTAGAAGAAAAATTTTATTTACATGCATTATGTATTAAAAAAAGTAATAGCCTAATTTATGAGTATATATTAGATAATGCTTATTATTGGCCTAAAGATTTACAAATGCATTTAATTAATTTACTTAATCATTTTGACATTTGGTTTACACAGTTTTCTAATTTTGAAATTGAAAAGGATTATAAGTTAAACGAGCCTTTTGTATTTTTCCATTTAGATAATAAAAGTGCTTATCCAAAAAATTCAGTTGATTACATAAAATCCTACACTTATTAAATTATTTAGAAATCTAACTATATATATTTACCATAAAACAAACGTATTAAATAGCTTTTGTGTTAGTATGGTCTATACTTTTCTCCTTAAATACAGAACCCATATCTTTGCAGCCTTAAAAATTCAAATAGTCATAAAATGAAAGTATTGGTTACAGGCGGCGCAGGATATATCGGTTCTGTATTGGTTCGTCAATTGTTAGATAAAGGCTACAGTGTAAGAGCTTTGGATAATTTAAACTTTGGTGGCGATGCGTTGATAGATGTAATGTTGAACCCAAATTTTGAATTTATGAAGGGCGATGTACGCAATGCTGACGATGTAAAAATTGCGTTGGAAGGAGTTGATGCAGTAGCACATTTAGCAGCAATAGTTGGAGATCCGGCCTGTAAAAAATACAGCGATGATGCCAACAGTACAAACTGGGATGGTAGCGTAGCATTATTTGATGCGGCAGAAGCGGCAGGAGTCAAACGCTTTGTATTTGCTAGCACTTGCAGTAACTATGGTAAAATGGCAGATCCGGATTCGTTTGTAACAGAAACATCTGAACTAAACCCTGTTTCTTTGTATGCTGAACTAAAAGTAAAATTTGAAAAATATTTGTTGGAAGAAAAAAAAGATTCCAATATGTGTAGTACAGCGTTGCGTTTTAGCACAGTGTACGGTTTTAGCCCACGCATTCGGTTCGATTTAACGGTAAATGAGTTCACACGAAATGCTACAGTAAACGGTGAACAGCCTATTTGGGGAGCACAATTTTGGAGGCCGTATTGCCATGTAGATGATCTTGCACGTGCCGTTGTGTTAGTAATAGAAAGCCCAGAAGAAAAAGTACGTGCAAACGTATTTAACGTAGGTAGCACAGAAGAAAACTACAATAAAGGAATGATTATAGAAGAGGTTTGTAAAGTAGTGCCTAACGTGAAGGTTGATTATGTAGAAATGAGTGAGGACCCTCGTGACTATCGTGTAAATTTTGACAAAATTAAAAATGAACTCGGTTATACAATTACGAAAACAGTACCTGATGGTGTAAAAGAGATTTACACTTTATTAAAAACAGGTATTGTAACTGATTCTTTTTCACAAAAGTTTAGAAATATATAATACGCTATTAAATTTTAATATTTAGACCCCGTTCATAAAGAACGGGGTTTTTAATACATTTGCAACTTCTTTTAGGCTACTGAAGCCATTTTAAATAATATATTATGCTTTTACTAAGTGGTCCAAACATGGGCGGTAACGAATTGAAATACGTAACCGAATGTATAGAAACAGGTTGGGTGAGTAGTGTGGGGAGTTATGTAGATAAGTTTGAACAAATGAGTGCAGAGTATGCAGGTACAAAATATGCGGTTGCTACAAGCAGCGGCACCACAGCATTGCACATTTGCTTAATACTTGCTGGCGTTGGGCAAAGTGATATGGTTATAGCACCCAACATTACTTTTATTGCAACGCTCAATGCTATAAAATATACAGGGGCGTGTCCAATACTGATAGATACAGATGCAGATAACTGGCAAATGGATTTGGATATTCTGGATACGTTTTTACAAAATGAAACCGAGCAAAAAGAGAATGTTTGTTACCATAAAAAAACTGGCAAACGTATTCCGGTTCTTATGCCCGTACATGTATTGGGTAATATTTGTGACATGGATAGATTGTTAGCATTAGCTAAGCAATATAATTTAGTAGTTATTGAAGACAGTACGGAGGCATTAGGAAGTTATTATAAAGGCAAACATGCAGGTAGTTTTGGTTTAATGGGAACCTTCAGTTACAACGGAAACAAAATAATTACAACTGGTGGTGGCGGTATGATTTTAACCGATGATGAAGCACTTGCTAAGAAAGCAAAGCATCTTACTACTCAAGCCAAAAGCGATCCTTTTGAGTATATGCACGATGAAATAGGCTACAACTATCGCCTTGTAAACGTAGCAGCCGCTATGGGAGTAGCACAAATGGAGCAATTGCCAGGGTTTATTGCCCGCAAAAAAGAAATCATTGCTTTTTATAGGCAAGAATTAGAAGACGTAGGAGATATTAGGTTTCAGCAAATAAGTGAAGATGTGAACCCTAATTGGTGGTTACCCACAATTTTTACAACCAAACAAAAAGAAGTTTTAAAAGCATTGAACGATAGCAAAATGCAGAGTCGTCCATTTTGGGTGCCAATGAACCAATTGCCAATGTTTAAAAATGATTTATACATACAGAACAATGACCGTTCAGATTTTGTTTACCAGCATTGCTTAAGCATACCTTGCAGTACTTATATTACCGATGCAGATTTAAAAACAGTTACCAATAGAATAAAAGAAGTATTTATTTAAATGCAAAAGCTTTCTGCATATATAGAAGCATTAGCTGAAAAGATTGAACACGCTGAAAAGATAAATCCTGCAGTATCATCATCTTCTGTGGGCTGGCATGTACAACATAGTTTAATGGTAATAACCGCAATCTCAGACCAATTAAAAAAGTCCGATTCCTTTGAATACAAATACAGATTTAACAAGTGGAGAACACTCGTTTTTTTAATGAATAAAATACCAAGAGGTAAAGGCAAATCTCCTTCCTTCGTAAATCCCTTACAAGTATCGTCAGTAGTCGATTTACTGGCCATGGTTGAATCTTCTAAAATGATGATAAAGGAACTAAAAACTTTTCCAAAACACAGCTATTTTACCCATCCATATTTTGGAAAGTTACACCTGAATTCATCTATTCAATTTTTAAATATCCACACCAATCATCATCTAAAAATTATTAAGGATATAGTACAATCATAAGTAATATTTTCTTGAACAGTTCTTCTTATGTATAAATTTATCAAACGAATTCTAGATATTTTAATTGCTGGTTTTGCATTTATTATTTTATCGCCCATACTTATACCGGTAATGATTATTTTAAAATTTACAGGCGAGCATGAAATATTTTATTTTCAAAAAAGGCTTGGGTATAAAAATAAATCATTCAGTATATGGAAGTTTGCCACTATGCTAAAAAATAGTCCTAGCATCGGTACAGGAGAAATTACTTTACGTAACGATCCACGTGTAATGCCTTTCGGCTCATTTCTTCGTAAAACAAAAATTAATGAGCTACCACAAATTTTTAATGTTTTAAAGGGTGATATGAGCCTTGTCGGTCCTCGCCCTTTAATGGAAGTAAGTTTTTTACAGTATGATGAAAATATTCGTAAAAATATTTACAATGTGAAACCTGGTATTACAGGTATAGGATCATTAATTTTTAGGGATGAAGAAAAGATTGTTTCAGAAGCTGCAGATCCTAAAGCTACGTACAGTGAAATATTTCCTTTTAAAGGTGAGCTGGAAATGTGGTACCAGAAAAATGCTTCCGTACTAACCGATTTCAAAATAATCTTCCTTACCGCTTGGTCCATTATTTTTCCGGAAAATAAACTGGCTTCAAAATTTTTTAAAGATTTGCCCGTAAGAAGGTTTTAGTTTAAACCCTGTATTATTTCTTTTATTAATTCCCTCTTTCGATAAATTGAAAACAAGCTGTTATTTTTTAACCTTTAAATTTGCTAGCTGATATTTTCAAACGAATCCATTTTTAAATGCCCAAAATAATCATCATCGGTGGTGGGTTTGCAGGTTTATCTGCCGCTTCATTTATGGCAAAAAATGGATGGGAGGTTACTTTGCTGGAAAAACATTTGCAACCCGGCGGTCGTGCACAAAAATTTATAGCAGAAGGCTTTACGTTTGATATGGGACCTAGCTGGTATTGGATGCCCGATGTTTTCGAACGCTATTTCGGTTGTTTTGGTAAAAAAGTTTCGGATTATTATTCTCTCAAAAGACTTGATCCATCTTATTCTGTGTATTATCCTGATAATAGAATGGACATTCCTGCAGATTACAATGCCCTTAAAAGATTATTTGAATCCATAGAAAAAGGAAGCGGTGAGCAACTGGATAAATTTCTTGCCGAAGCTGCCTACAAATACGAAGTTGGCGTAAATAAACTCGTATATAAACCAAGTCTTTCCGTTACAGAGTTTTTAGATATTGATCTTGCAAAAGGTATTTTAAAACTTGATGTGTTTACAGATATGAAAAAACACATCAGCAAATATTTTACCCATCCACATATTGTTGAGTTAATGGAGTTTCCTGTGCTGTTCTTAGGAGCGTTACCACAACACATTCCTGCTCTTTACAGCCTTATGAACTATGCTGATATAAAATTGGGAACCTGGTATCCTGATGGTGGATTGAATACGGTTGCATCTTCCATGCATAAACTGGCGGAAGAGTTAGGAGTGAAATGCCTTTTTGGGCAAAATGTTGAAAGTATAAATGTCGAAGACGGTAAAGCTGTTTCTGTGACGACTAATAAGGACACTTTTTTTGCTGATGCAGTTATTTCAGCCGCCGATTATCATTTTACCGAAACGAAATTATTACCGAAAAAAAGCAGAACTTACAGCGATGCTTATTGGGATAAAAGGGTAATGGCTCCATCATCCTTACTCTATTACGTGGGCATCAATAAAAAATTAAAAAATGTTCATCACCATTCGCTGTTTTTTGATGTAGATTTTAACAGGCATGGCAAAGAAATTTACGATACGCCTATGTGGCCTACGGAACCGCTTTTTTATGTTTGTGCATCATCGGTAACAGATGAAACCGTAGCCCCGGCGGGTTGCGAGAATTTGTTTTTTCTAATACCCGTTGCAGCAGGTTTACAGGGTGATGATGAAAAACTGAGAGATGATTATTTTTATAAAATTGTAAAACGTTTTGAGGAACAGACAGGTGAGGAAATTAAAGAGAGTATTATTTATAAAAGATCTTATTCTGTATCAGATTTCGTACATGACCATAACGCTTTTAAAGGAAATGCTTATGGCTTGGCAAATACATTGATGCAAACGGCCATTTTAAAACCTGCTTTAAAAAGCAAAAAAGTAAGCAACCTGTTTTATGCCGGGCAACTTACTGTGCCGGGTCCAGGGGTGCCGCCATCTTTAATAAGTGGCGAGGTAGCTGCAAAGCAGGTGATAAAACAATTTAAAAATGCGAAATAAAAAATGATATCATTATTTCATAAGGTAAGTCACCAGTGCAGCAAAATAACTACAGAAGGCTACAGTACGTCTTTTAGCAGTGCTATACGTATGCTACATGCTGACCTTCGTATGCCTGTTTACGACATTTACGGTTTCGTTCGCTTTGCAGATGAAATTGTAGATACTTTTCATGAGTTTGATAAGCAAGCTTTATTGGCCCAATTTAAAAAAGAAACATACGAGGCTATTAAAAGGGGAATTAGTTTAAACCCCATCCTGCATAGTTTTCAAATTACCGTAAATAAATACAATATTGACCATGCATTGATAGAGGCTTTCTTTAATAGCATGGAGATGGATTTGAGTGAAAAAGAATATGACGCAGATTGCTACTCCACCTACATTTATGGTAGTGCAGAAGTGGTTGGGTTAATGTGCCTGTATGTATTTTGCAATGGCGATAAAACGGAATATGAAAAACTGAAACCATCAGCACAATCATTGGGTGCGGCGTTTCAAAAAATAAATTTTTTAAGAGATCTCAAAGCCGATCATGAGCAATTAAACAGAACCTATTTCCCGGGCGTAAATTTTAAAAAGTTTACGGAAGAAGATAAGAGAATAATTGAAGAAGACATTGCATTAGATCTTAAAAATGCGTATGAAGGTATTTTGATGCTTCCGGTAAAAGCACGATTTGGTGTATACGTAGCGTACAAATACTACCGCACTTTATTCAGAAAAATTCAGCAGGCACAACCACAAATTTTATTGGAGAACAGGGTACGCATCAGCAACACTTTTAAAGCAGTTATTTTGCTTAAAGCAGGTTTGCGCAGTTCGTTCAATTCTTTATAAGTAAAGTTTTATGCATCAAAAAAAAGCAGTTATAATTGGTAGTGGCGTGGCCGGTATGGCAAGTGCGATAAGGCTTGCCATTCAGGGTTTTGCTGTAACAGTATTTGAAAAAAATAGTTATCCTGGTGGTAAATTATCTGCATTTACAACTGATGGTTATCATTTTGATGCAGGTCCTTCTTTGTTTACTCAACCCCAAAATATAGAGGAGTTGTTTGTGCTGGCAAACGAGCCAATTGAAAATTATTTATCTTATCATAAAATAGATATCGCCTGCAAATATTTCTTTGAAAACGGAAAAGAAATAAATGCATACAGTAACCAGGATTTGTTTGCAAGCGAAATGCAGGATAAAACCGGAGAACCAAAAGAGAATATCATAAATTACTTAGGTCGCTCTGAGAAGCTTTATAACAATCTTGCAAATATTTTTTTAAATTATTCGCTGCACAAAAAAAGCACATGGCTTAACCCTCGATCTTTCAAAGCTTTTAGCTCGGTCAAGTTTCCATATATCTTTAAATCCTTAAGCAAATACAACACAAGTTTTAAGGCAAAAGAAACGCAGCAAATCTTTAACCGATTTGCAACTTACAATGGCAGCAATCCGTACAAAGCGCCGGCTATGCTAAGCCTAATCCCACATTTAGAACAAACAGAAGGTGCTTATTACCCGCATGGTGGCATGATAAACATCACAAACGCCTTGTACAAATTGGCGCTAAAAAAGGGTGTTCAATTTCACTTTGATGCAGCGGTTCAAAAAATAATTTGTCCGGATAATATCGCTGCAGGCATCGTAGTAAACAACGAAAATATAATGGCTGATGTTGTGGTAAGTAACAGCGATGTTTATTTTACCTACAAGAATTTACTCAGTGACAGTATTAAAGCAAAAAAAGTTTTAAAACAGGAAAGAAGTAGCAGTGCGCTGGTTTTTTATTGGGGCATCAACACTTCCTTTTCGCAACTCGAGTTGCACAATATATTTTTTAGTGAAAATTATTCAGCCGAGTTTGATCATATCTTTAACAGCAAAAAAATATACAGCGATCCAACAATTTATATAAACGTAACCAGCAAAATAGAAAAAGCCCAGGCGCCTGCAGGCTGCGAAAATTGGTTCGTAATGATCAACGTAGCGGCAACAAATACGTATGGCTTTGAAGCGGTAAAAGCCATCGCAAAAGAATACATTATCGCAAAATTAAACCGAGTTTTAAAAACAGATATCGCATCCCATATTGTGAACGAAACATTTTTGCACCCACAATCTATTGAAGCAAACACGGGCTCCTATTTGGGTTCATTGTATGGCACGAGTTCCAATTCTAAAACGGCAGCTTTTTTACGTCACCCAAATTTTTCAAAGAAAATTAAAAATTTGTATTGTTGCGGCGGCAGTGTACACCCCGGTGGCGGCATACCACTTTGTTTAAAAAGTGCAAAAATTGTAAGTGATCTTGTAAAGCATGATATTAAAAATGATAGAACGGTACATGCTTAAAAGCAGAACACAAATAGCGACTGCGCTTGCGATTTTTTTTCACATGATCGGTTTGGTAGGGATGTTTTTTAATAAGGAGTTTTTTTTAGCCGCTACACCATTCAACCTTTTGTTGATGTTTTTGTTGCTTTTATATACCCAGCGCACTATAAATATTCCGTTTGTAGTACTTATGGTTGTTTGTTTTGTTACAGGTATTTCGGTTGAAATAATCGGAACTTCTACAGGGTATTTGTTTGGCGAATATGCATATGGAAGTGCGCTCGGACCAACTATTAAGAATGTACCGTGGGTAATCGGAATAAACTGGATCACTATTATTTATTGCAGCGGTGTTGCTGTGCATATGTTATTGGAAAGATTGTCGGCAAAATTGGAGACGGTAACCGGTGCGCCATCACCTGCCATTCGTTATTTCTCGGTAATTTCTGATGGTGCTATGTTGGCTGTTTTTTTTGATTGGATCATGGAACCTGCAGCCATTAAACTCGGCTACTGGCAATGGTTAGGAGATGGTGAGATTCCTGCTTACAATTACCTGTGTTGGTTTATTATTAGCATGGGATTAATGGGTGTTTTCACTTTCTTAAAATTCGAAAAGAAAAATATTTTTGCGGTAAATTTGCTATTGATAATGATGATGTTTTTCATGTTGATAAGAACTTTTTTATGAACCTCATTTTATATATTTTAATAACACTCGGTACGTTTTTTTTAATGGAAGGTATTACATGGGCAACGCATCGCTATGTAATGCATGGTTTTTTGTGGTACCTCCACGAAGATCATCACCATCCACACGGGTCGTTTTTTGAAAAAAACGACGCCTTCTTTTTAATATTTGCTATACCAAGCTGGTTGTGTATTATGCTGGGTTTGCAAAACGGAAACTACATTGCAGCGGCAATTGGTTTTGGTATTGCCCTATATGGCTTTGCCTATTTTTTGGTACACGACGTGATTATTCACCAGCGGTTTAAATGGTTTGCCCGCAGCAATAATGTATATGTACGCACCATCCGTTGGGCACACAAAATGCACCACAAGCACATCGGAAAAGAGCACGGCGAAAGTTTCGGAATGCTGTACGTAGCCAAAAAATACTGGGAAAAAGTACGAGCAGATAAAGCAAGAAACGCTTTTTAAAAACAATTTGGGCGTGCGCCCTCTCGAGGGGCGCCTGGCTTTCCGCATGTACTCCTCGTCACTGCCAAGGCGGTTCCTGTGTGGTACATTGCTGCAGTCCCTCACGCAGTGGCTCACTGGTCATAACCGCATTTTAAGAAATTCACTTAAGCCATAAATGGGCAAAGCAGGCACCGATTCCTTTTTTAATTGACCGTCTCTTGTTATGAAGTAATCTAATTTATGGTGCAAGGCGCAATAATACTGTAGAGCATCTTCAATATCATTTATTCTTGAGTGCAAGGCATTAACTGTGATACTATGATTGATATCAATCACTTTTATATCTGTTAATAACGTTAGTAAAATTTCTTTTGATTTTTTTGCACCATAGGCTTTTGTAAGCCAATACCCTACGATATGAACAATCGCCGGACTTATATAACCTTGTAATTCGTCATTTATTACTAATTCTATCAGACTTTTAGCTTCGTCGTAGTGCGTGCGTTGCAGCGTAAAATCAAGCAAAATATTGGCATCAATAAAAATTTTAGAAGCCATATTTGCCTGATTGTTCTTTATAAAACAGTTCTTTTAAATCTGCATTTTTTTCAATGGTCGCGGGTTTCATACTCTCTATCAGTTGAATGATGTTTTTTTTCTTTGGAATTTTTGTGAGTGTAGTAAAATAATCCTCTACCAATTCGGATACACTGGTATTTTGTTTTGAAGCGTAAAGCTTCACTTCAGATAAAATATTTTCTTCGATTGTAATATTCAGCCTTGTTTTCATGACATAAATATACGCATCTATTTAAATTATGCGCATAAGTCAACGCTAAATTATGTACAATTTTTTTTCATCTTATATTTACAAATAAATTTAAAATTGAATACTCACTACACTTATTATTTAATACTTGCCTGTTCCTTAGCAGGTCCCTTTGCTTTAAGCTTCGATAAAAAGGTAGCATTCTATAAAAAATGGAAAGCAGTTTTTACCGCTATGCTTTTACCCGCAATTTTTTATATTGTGTGGGATAGCATTTTCACCTCTCTAAATGTTTGGTTTTTTAATGAACCGTACGTACTTGCTCAAACATTTTTGTACAACCTGCCACTCGAAGAGGTTCTTTTCTTTTTTATAGTTCCTTATTGTTGCACGTTTGTTTATGAGTGTATTTTCTCCTATTTCCCTGCAATAAAAACAACAAAAGCGAGTGATAACATTTTATTCATTTTAGGTTTAGCGCTGTTAATTTTTTCAATTTTCACTCATCATCTGCACTATACTTTTTATACGGCAATTTTTCTATCAGGCTTTATTTTTATCTTCTTTATTTTTAGAAAATACTTTGCAGCTTTTAATACAAAGGTTTTCCTTATCGCCTATTTAATCATCATCATACCATTTTTAATTGTCAATGGTTTCCTTACTGCTATACCAGTTATAACTTACAATAATGCTGAAAACCTTGCTATCCGCATTTATACTATTCCTGTAGAAGATATTTTTTATGGAATGTTGTTGGTTATGATGAACATTGCAGGGTATGAAAGATTATTAAAAAGATCTCAATAAAATTTATTCCTTTAAAAAAGGAATACTATGCTTCATCCCGTTTCTATTTCACTTCATACATTTCTTCCCACCTTGTAGTATAACGTGGGCTGCGCATTTCTACTCGCATTTTCCAGTCTCGTTTTGTGCCGCTCGCTGCAAATTTTAAAACATCATCCCTCATTGAAAAGTTTACGTTGTCAATCATATCCATGAGTAAACGTTTTCCGTTATCTTTTTCTGCTACAAATAGGTTAGCCTGTATGGTATCATCTGGCACCAAGCCACTGAGCATTACACCGGCTTTTTTGTATTGCTTGGTTTTGTCATAAATTTTATCAACCAGACCAGTAGCAAATTTTATAAGTTCGTTAGTAGCACTTGTTGATACGGGCATAATTGTGTAATGGCTCAGCGTATTTCCATGTCTGAAGCGCCCATTGTTGGAGGGTTCTTTTGTAACCACAAAAACGCTGATAATAGTAGCGGCGCTTTTTTGCCGGCGCAGTTTTTCTGCGGCACGGCTAGTGTAGGTTGCTATCGCTTCTTTTATATCTGCTTTGCTGGTTACCGTTTGCCCAAACATACGACTGCTTGCAATCATTTTTTTTACGGTGAGTTGTTCATCGGCCAATGCTAAAGCTGGCTCACCGTTTAGTTCTTTTATCATTCTTGAACCTACCACACCACCTAAATTTTTATATGCCCATGGTGCAGATTTTTTACTTAAATCCAGTGCGGTGTAAACAGCATTCATTTCTTTAAGTTTTTCTGCATATTGCCTGCCTATACCCCATACTTCGTTCACCGGTGTGGCTTGTAGAGCTTTTTCAATTTTTTCTTTGGTATCCAACACGACCACACATTGTGTTTTTTCTTTGTATTTTTTTGCAAGATGGTTGGCCACTTTGCATAATACTTTTGTAGGTGCAAGCCCAATAGAAACTTTAATGCCCGTCCATTGCTCTACCGTTTCTCTGATGTATAAGCCCACTTTATAAAAATCTTGTTGCTTAAATTCTTTCAAATCTAAAAACGCTTCATCTACAGAATAAACTTCCACATTTTCATCGCCTAGCAAAGTTCGAAGTGTGTCCATTACCCGCTTGCTCATATCTCCATACAAATTGTAGTTTGACGAAAATGTGGCCACGTTGTGTTTTTCTATGAGCGGCTTTGCCAAAAAATAGGGACCTGCCATTCCCACCCCAATTTGCTTTGCTTCATCTGACCTGGAAATGATACAGCCATCGTTGTTGCTAAGTACCACAACAGGTTTCTCGTCCAACTCAGGGCGAAACAACCGCTCGCAGGAGCAATAAAAACTGTTACAATCTATAATGGCTTTCATGGTTTTTTTAATGTGATTAATAAAATCAATTAAGTCATTCTCAGTACCCACATTACCACTCCCCATATTTTTACGTCACTCATTTCACCTACATCTATAGTAGCAATTTTTGGCGCATCTGCAACGAGCAATAATTTATCAAATGATTTTTCGTAACGGCGAATCAACATTTCGCCATCTACAACTGCTATAACTATTTTGCCATTTGCAGGTTGTACACTTTTATCTACAATAACTATATCGCCGTTAAAAATACCTGCGTTTATCATGCTGTTGCCGCTTACTTTCATAAAAAAAGTTGCGGGCTTGTTGCGAATGAGTTGTTCATTTAAATCAATTCCCCGCTCTGCGTAGTCATCTGCAGCTGCGCCAAAACCCGTTGCGTTTGTTGTAGGTACATTGTGCTGCGTGAATTGTTTTGTACCGGTATAGCTGCTGCCAAAAAAGTTTGCCACTTCCATAAAAAATATTTTATAATGACTAAAATAGTTAGTAAATTTATACTAAAATAATTGGTAATAAAATTTTTAATTTTTTAAAATTTGGTTATGAAAAATATTACTGCAGTGCCTGGCTATAAATTGTGTGAGTACATATTGGTATTAAATCCGCATGAAGAATTGCGCAACAAGATTATGAATATTAAAAAAGATTTTTATGAAAGCTATAAAGCATCTGCGGCTTTATTTAGTAAGCCCCAAATCAGCTTAGTAACTTTTACCCAATACGAAATTGCAGAAAGGAGAATTATGGAAAAACTGCATGTTGTGGCAATGGGATCAAAGCCGGTGAAAATAGAACTGAAGGATTATGGCAGTTTTCCGGCACATACAATTTTTATAAACGTTACCAGCAAAATTCCCATACAAACATTGGTAAAGAAAATACGTACAGAAACGCAAAGGTTAATGAAAGTGGACAATGATAATAAGCCGCATTTTATCTTAGAACCTTACATATCAATTGCCCGAAAACTGCAACCTTGGCAATATGAAAAGGGTTGGTTAGAATACAGTCACCGCCATTTTACAGGAAGGTTTATTGCAGATGCTATGTTGTTGTTGAAACGCCCTGTGAGTGAAATGAAATATGAAATTGTAGCAAGGTTTGAGTTTGAGAATTTGCCTGTGGGGGTGGCGCAAGGTGCGTTGTTTTAGCCCACGCTATCTCCCCCGAAGGGTGAGGAAATGGCGAAGATTAATTGGGAGATTGGAGCGGCAAGACCTCACCCTTGGTCTCTCTGCAGGGAGTGCAGGGGAGGACTTAGAGATTGATTGGCAGATGGATTAAAGTTTATAAGAGGAGTGTTTTTAAAGCGAATCCCGAGGGGGTTCAACTTTGACTAACCATGGGTGGAGCCCATGGACAAAGCAGTGATAGACTGCACGCTGATAAAAGTCTAAACAAGATAAAAAAATGAAGGGCTTCCTACATAATCGTAGGAACACGGTGAGGGATAGAAGCGGCACCGCAGCGCAGCGGAGGTACAGCGGATAGCCCTAACAAATGCTGAAAAATGGTATCTGCTCACAGCCCCCAATAAAAAATAAAACAGAAATAACTTTCATAACAACAAACCCCAACGGGGTTACGCTTCAGTAACCATGGGTGCAACCCATGGGACATGAGGCACATCACATAAACACTATGCTACAACAAGACCACCATAAAGTAAAAGCAAATGAGCAGGAAGAAAAAGTGCAATATAAGCATGGGCGTGGGGCTCAGTACAACACTAATAACCGCTTCATAAAAAATGAAATAACCCAAGAGAATGTGGAAGCTGTGGATGACTGGGAGGAACAAAATATAAAAACACAGTACATAGAAATGCAATCGAAAACGCTTGTAAATAAGGTGGAAAGCAAAGATGTGGGTATGAGTTATAGTATGAACCCGTATGCGGGCTGCGAACATGGCTGCATATATTGCTATGCCCGAAATGTGCATGAGTATTGGGGTTACAGTGCAGGGCTGGATTTTGAACAAAAAATATTAATAAAGAAAAATGCACCACAATTACTGCGAAAGTTTTTGGAACACCCAAAATGGGAATGCGCACCAATTATGCTGAGTGGTAATACAGATTGTTACCAGCCCGCAGAACAGCAATATAGACTTACCCGTGGTTTGCTGGAAGTATGCAATGAATTTAACCAACCAGTAGGCATACTTACAAAAAACAGTTGGATATTGAAAGACAAAGATGTGCTACAGGAAATGGCAAAGAAAAATATTGTATCGGCCATGGTATCTATCACTTCTTTTAACGAAGACCTGCGCCGAAGCATGGAACCACGAACTACCACTGCAAAACAAAAGCTGAAAGTTATTGAAGAATTGAGTAAAGCGGGCGTACGGATGGGTGTAATGATGGGACCAATGATACCTGGTTTAAACGAACACGAAATGCAGCGCATAATGAAAGAAGCAGCAGACCATGGGGCAACTTTTACAGCATATACTTTTATACGTTTAAATGGTGCGATAAAATTTTTGTTTCACGATTGGCTGTATAAAAACTTTCCAAACCATGCAGATAAAGTGTGGCATTTAATAGAGCAAAGCCACGATGGAAAAGTGAATGATAGCCGCTTTGGTGTACGCATGCGTGGCGAAGGAAACATTGCACAAATGGTAGCACAACAGTATAAAAAATATGGGTTGCTCTATAACATGAATGCAGAAGAATGGAGTTTAAATACGCGTTTGTTTAGGGTGCCGGGAGGGCAGGGGAAATTGTTTTGAGTAAAAGAATTTATATTTATAAAAACTAACTGTAAATATGGCAAAGAAAAAAAAGTCTCAGCTCATAATGATGGATCATTCGAAAGCAAAAGTAGAATTGCTTGAAAAATATTTACAAAAGTATTTGAGTATTATCTCTAACGACAAATTTACAGAAAAAATAAATTTATTTGATTTGTTTTGCGGTGAGGGGATTTATGAAAATGGTGGAGAAGGAAGTCCTGTAATTACATTGAAAGTTTTAAAAGATTTACATTTTATAAACAAAGCCAAAAATAATAAAATCCCAAAAGTGGATTTAATTTTTAATGATACCCCACCAACCCCCTAAATGATTGGAACGTTTCTCAAGATTTATAACCCGTGGGTATAACTTTGAT
>JBJXGJ010000241.1:0-5442 GCA_046153805.1 Ferruginibacter sp.
AATGTTTTACTATTGGACAATTTTTAAACATGTTTGATGATATGATACGAGCCGTATGAAGTGAGAGCTTCACGTACGGTTCTGTGAGAGGCTTGCGCTGAAATGCCCTTGCCTACTCGGCGATGCGTTTACTACACCTACTAGCGCCCCTAGCGCAGAAATGCAGCAGAGATAAGTGCGGTGGGGTTTCTGTGCGGCAAGTTATAATAGAGTTCGTAAAAGAAGTAAAAGTAAAAGCACCTACTAGCGCAGATTAGAACCTACCCACATATTGGCGCAGATTAAAACCTACCGCAGAAATGATGCGAAGGTTTTGTGTGTAGGCTTTCTGTGGGGCAAGTTTTAAGTGAAGTATAAAATATAAGGAAGTAATCCGTTGCATTTTAAAAAAGTGCGGCGGTTTTTTAGTTTATGAAGCATGAGCTTTTTTAACTTTAAAATCTCTCAGTGCCATATCAATAAGATTGAGTACAAAATTTTTATTATCGTCAGGGAGTTTGGTAATATCTTCTAATCTTTTTACAGCTTGCTTATCCAAAACCATTTTACTCTTACCTACTAAAAAATCAATAGATACTTCTAAAGCTTCGGCTACTTTAACAATCACATCAATAGACGGCGTAATAACATCCCTCTCATAGCGTCCAATCACATCACCCGAAGTGCCAATGGCTTTACCCAGTTCGGCTTGTGATAATCCTTTTTGCTTGCGTAAAAGCATGATATGTTCCCCTATTGTCATACTGATAAGTATTTAAAAGACTTAATAAAACAGTGTATTTGCAAATATATGTGTATAAAAAGTCTTTAGCAATGATAATGTGGCTTGTTTTAAACGAAACAATCATTTACATTTGCGACTTATAAGTCTTAAAAAGAAACTTTAAAATATTTATGCACATGGAGCAATTAAACCACCACAACCCCGAATATGTAACATGGAAATACGAAGAAATACTTTTTGCATTATTGGGCGGCATCAGAATAGAAGGGTTACAAAGCATGAGGGTAACATTAAAAGTAGAATTTAAAAACTTCCAGCCCATCCGCCACAGTTTAGATTTATACAATGAAAACCAAACCGATAAATTAATAAAGAGCATTGCAGAACGTTTTACACTCTCAACTGTGTATGTACATAAAGCTGTTGGAAATTTAATCAACCTTATTGAAGATTACAGGCTACAACAAATAGACAACAACAAACTAAAAACCCAGCAAGCAAAAATTACATTAACCAAAGAGCAGGAAGAACAAGCCACCAATTTTTTAAAGCAGCAAAATCTTTTACAACAAACAAACGAAGTCATAGGGCAAAGCGGAGTGATTGGCGAAGAAACAAACAGGCTCATTATGTTTTTAATTTTTACCAGCAGGAAAACAAACAAGCCTTTACACATCATCAGCTTTGGCAGTAGCGGCGTAGGCAAAAGCCATTTACAGGAAAAAGTTGGAGAGCTCATGCCGGAAGAAGATAAGATTGAATTAACCAGCATCAGCAGCAACGCATTTTATTATTATGTAGATGATGACTTAGGGCATAAACTAATTTTAATAGAAGATTATGACGGTGTATTTGCAGCACTGTACCCCATCAGAGAATTACAAAGCAAACAAAAGATAAGCAAAACTATTACCATGAGAGACAGGAACGGCAACCAACGAACCGTACACCTGAAAGTAAAAGGCCCAGTGAGCATAGGCGGTTGCACCACCAGCGAACACATATACGAGGACAATGCAAACCGAAGTTTTTTAATTTACTTGGATGAAAGCGAAGCACAGGACGAAAGAGTAATGGAGTATCAAAGAAAATTATCAGCAGGTAAAATAGATACGACAGAGCAACGCAACATACAACAGCTTTTACAAAATGTACAAAGAGTATTGCAGCCCATCAGCGTAAGAAATCCATACGCAGAAAAATTAATAATACCCAAGGAAGTTTTTAAACTAAGGCGTACCAATGCCCACTACATCGCATTTATAGAAGCCATTACCTTTTACAAACAATACCAACGACCTCACCAGGTAGATAAAGAAAGCGGTGAAATATTTATTGAAACCACTTTAGAAGATATACAGGAAGCCAATGAACTAATGAAAGAAATTTTATTAAAAAAGAGTGACGAGTTAGGCTATGCAACCAGAAAATATTTTGAGCAATTGAAAAATTATTTACAGGAAACCAAACAAAAAACATTTGTAAACAGCAGCATCAGAAAAGTATTTAGAGAGCATCCCAGCAAGCAAAAGCGGTTTATGATTGAGTTGCAGCAGTACGGCTTAGTAAAAAAAATTGACGGCGATAAAAAGAAAGGGTTTGTGTATGAAGTAATGAGCCATGAAGAATACGACAGGCTGCAGCAAAGCATCAACAATACCATGAACGAAGTTTTACAATCGCTACAATGCCTTCCCCCTTCGGGGGAATTGAAGGGGGCTAGTAGTTTACAAGAGGTTCAACAGGATAGTAAACCACTTAAAGCCGCTACAGCAAAGAGAAAGACGGCAGTAGTTCAGTAGTTCAACGTTTTTTAAAAATGATACCCCACAAAAAATGAAGTCGTTAATTATCCAATCACAGCACTATAAATATTTACTGCAATCTTACAAAGAATGGTTGCAAATATTAGGCTATGCAGAGCAGACGGCCAAGCGTTGGCCAGTGCATGTAAGAGAGTTTTTATACTATTTAGAACAACACAATATTTTACACATCACCACAACAGAAAGCAAACACATCAACGACTTTATACACTATGTAAAACACCGACCAAACAAAAGTAAAAAAGGAACAGCTTTAAGTGCAAACCATATCAATCAAATTATCAATGCCATTAACTGCTTTGCAAAATATTTAAACAGCACAGGAAAATATATTTTAGACAGCACACCCAAAAGAGAATACAACAACACAGCCGAAAAAATTATTTTGAGTATAGCAGAAGCCAAACAATTATATGAAGGTACATTTTTACCATACCGAGAAAACTCAATAGCAATGGGGCAAAGAGACAGGGCAATTATAGCAGTATATTATGGTTGTGGTTTACGAAGAAGCGAAGGCATACGGTTAAATATTACAGATATAGACTTGCAGCAAAAATTATTATTTGTACGAAAAGCCAAAGGCAATAAGCAACGATATGTACCAATAGCCAACAAACATTTACAAGACATTAAAGATTATTTAAAAGAAGGCAGGGAATGGTTTTTATACCACCACGACAGCAACGAAATGCACCACAGTAAAAGACATGGAGAACCTTTACTAAAAAAAGAAACCACAGAAGGCAATGCATTTTTTGCAAGTCAATACGGCGGCAGGTTAACACATGTAGAACAACGGTTAAAGCTGATGAAACAAAGGGCAGCCATTGAAAAAAATGTAACACTACATGGATTAAGGCACAGCATTGCAACCCATCTTTTACAAAGTGGAATGGATATAGAAGAGATTGCAAAATTTTTAGGGCATGCCAGTTTAGAAAGCACACAGATTTATACACATATTGTAAATGAAATAAAAGACGATGGAACAGTTTAAAGAATACCTGCAGCAAAGAAGTTTTAGAGAAAGTACTATTAACGGCCATTTACAGAACGTTGGCTACTTTATGCAATGGTTGCAAACAAATGGCATGTATGAAGCTGAAAATATTAGTTACAACGATTTACTGAACTATGTACAATATGAAAAAGAAAAGCAGATTGAAACCGCCACACTAAATTTAAGGTTAACCAGTGTGAGCAAATATTTTGATTGTTTAAAAGAAAGTGGCAGCATTACCAGGAACCCAGCAAGAACATTGAGAATAAAAGGGAGTTTAAAAAAAGTAATTGAGCAACCATTAAAATATGCAGACTTAGAAAAATTATACAACGAGTACAAAGCATTACAAAAAGAAGTACCCAACCACATAAAAGAAAAATCAACCTTAGCCCATCAAAGAAATATTGTTATTGTTGGTTTATTAGTTTGGCAAGGTTTACACAGCGGAGAGTTGGAAAAATTGGAAGTCAATCACATTAATTTAAACGAAGGAATTATTTATATCCCAAGTACAGCAAGAGGCAACAGCAGAGAATTAAAATTATCTACACAACAAATCCTCACACTACACACATACATACACGGCGGCACAAGAGACAATTTAAAACCTAAAGCAGCCGAACTATTGCCAGGCAATCTAAACAATACCATCAGTGCATTAAGCAAAGAATTACAGGGCATCAATCCACAAATAAAAAATGCGTTGCACATAAGAGCCAGTGTAATTTTACATTGGTTGAGACAGCATAACAAAAGACAGGTGCAATACATGGCAGGTCATAAATATATTGGCAGCACCGAAATGTATGAAGTGCAGGAATTAGAAACATTAACCGACCAACTTACAAAACATCATCCGTTTGGATAAATTATATTTGCAAATCTTTAAAAATAAAACATGGCAAAAGTAACCAAGGCAGTAAAGCAATCTTTAATCATTCCCGATGAAGTTGTAATCAGTAAAATATTAGTATTGAGAGATAAAAAAATTATGATTGATAAAGATATTGCAGAACTCTACGGCGTAACAACAAAGCGGCTTAATGAGCAAGTGAAACGTAATAAAAAAAGATTCCCTGCAGATTTTATGTTCCAGCTTACACAGGAAGAGAAAGACGAGGTGGTCGCAAATTGCGACCACCTCAAAAACTTGAAATACTCCCCAAATTTACCGTTTGCTTTTACTGAACATGGAGCAGTAATGTTGGCAAGTGTTTTAAACAGCGACAGGGCAATAGAAGTGAATATACAAATAGTGAGAATATTTACGCAGATAAAAGAAATGCTATTGATGAATAAAGACTTTTTACTAAAAGTAGAGCAATTAGAAAATAAAGTAACATCACATGACGAGGATATAAAAAATATTTTTCAAGCCTTGAAACAGTTATTAAATCCGCCACAAGAACCGAGAAAGCGAATAGGTTTTAAACCAGATAATATTTAAAATTGAAAGACTCCAGTCATTGATTGGAATTTTTTGCATTAGGAATAAAGCCCAGCAGTTGAATATAAACATCAGCAGAAAGCAAAGCCGAACACAACCCACCCACAGGCACGGCTTAGGCTTGAACCCACGTATCCCTACACAGGTGTAGGGACCAGCACACACAAGCCTTATGCGGTGTTGCCCTCACTTTTTTTGCTGCGCCCCTATGGCTAAAAAGCCGTAGGGGTCATGGTTTTTGTAAGCCAACACACATGCAGCACATTTATTTTTTTAAAAGACAGGAAAAAAATAAAAGAGCTGCAGCCACAACCACGAACAAAAACCCACGCCAAAAAAAGATGAGGGAAGCTAAATAACATAATAGCTATTATAGTCTCTCCCACGCTTCCCGCTAAAGAGCGGGACTCAAAAGCCTATAATAGACCATTATATTAAA
>JBJXGJ010000211.1:0-7969 GCA_046153805.1 Ferruginibacter sp.
AGCATAGAAATAATTCGGGCTCTAAAAAATGCAGGCGTTAAACCGGCTAGAACAATACGTTGCGTTATGTTTATGAATGAAGAAAATGATGGCCGTGGCGCAAAAATCGTATTTGCAAAATGCGAAGCAAAATAAAGAAGCGCATATATTTGCTTTGGAAAGCGATGCAGGAGGATTTACACCAAGGGGTTTTTCGTTAGATATAAATGAAGTAAAAAAAGAAAAAATAAAATTATGGGCACCCCTTTTTTATAATTATGGTGTTTACGATTTTAAGGAAACCGGCAGCGGGTCTGATATTGGACCATTAAAAGAATTAGGCACAGCGCTTGCCGGCTGGGGCACTGATAGCCGAAAATATTTTGATCTTCACCATGCAGAAACTGATGTATTTGAGACGATGAGTAAAAGAGAATTAGATTTGGGAGCAGTAAATATGGCCGCTTTAATATGGCTTGTAAGCGAATACGGTTTATAGACCTCAATCTCTCAAATGAACATTTTAATCGAAGTATAGATTCAGTTTATTCTAGCTGTTTGATAAGATTAATATTTTATAACCAAACAATAATAAAATGGAAACAACAAAAGATGAATTTTTAAAAGCAGGATCAACCCCAACTCTTCAAAAGAAAAAGGGTGGCTGCGGTAAGTATATTTTTATGGGGCTTTTGATTTTTATTGTTATCGGCGGCGCAATATTTTATTGGAAATACTACTACACCTACAGTGATGGTTTCCGTTCCGGTATGTTACAAAAGCTTTCTCATAAAGGTAACCTTATGAAAACTTATGAAGGGGAGCTGGTGTTAAGCAGCATTTCTTCTACAAACAATGTGGCTTTGGCTTCTGAAAAGTTCTTTTTTTCCGTGGCTTCTGACAGTGTTGCGAAAAGGATGATGGACTACGAAGGCAAAAAAGTGAAGCTTCACTATGAGCAAAAAAAAGGAACACTTCCTTGGCGGGGAGATAGTGAGTACATAGTAGATGGGGTAACTGTGGAGCCTTAATTTTCTGAAAAATCAATTTCCTGCATACATTAAAAATATAGCCGGTTGCTTATGGAGCTCCGTCTTTTTTATTTTCCATTGGTTGATGGTCATTGTTTTTACTAACTCGTTAGCCGCAGTTAAATTGGCTGCAATGCAAAGCATGGTTTCATGATCGCATGTTTTCAATAATGATTCAATCAACGCATTATTTCGGTAAGGTGTTTCAATAAAGATCTTTGTACTGTTGTTTTTTTGGGAAGCATTTTCCAGATCTTTAATTTTTTTTGTTCTTTCTGCATTATCAATTGGTAAGTAACCAACAAATTCAAACTGTTGCCCATTCATACCACTTGCCATAAGCGCCAGTAAAATAGAATTTGGTCCTACCAATGGTTTAACAATACAATTTAATTTTTGCGCAACTGCAATTAATATTTGCCCGGGGTCTGCAATGCCTGGGCAACCTGCTTCGCTAATAATAGCAATGTTTTTTTCTTCTTTTATTTTTTGTGTGAAATTGGAAATCGCTGACTCTTCAGCCTTGTGTATAGCAAACCATTCGTAATTATCAATTACGATTTGTTTATCCATCATTTTCAAAAAGCGACGGGCAGTTCTTTCATTTTCTGCAAAAATTACGTTACACTTTTTTACTGCATCAATAACGTAAGTAGGTATTGTTTCAGCAGCATCATCTGCCAATACGCAAGGAATTAAATAAATTGTAGGCATCATTTTATTTAATGGATGATTTGTTTTTCTCTTGCTTTGTGCAAACTGAGTGTGGCTGCCACCACAGCATAACTTGGCGCCACCAGCCAACCCAAAATAGGGATAAAGTGCATTATATAAAACACCAGTCCATTGCCTATTGCAAGCCCTTTGTGCCTACCAATAAAGTCAATGCTTTGCGTGGTTGATAGTTTGTTGCGTTCGCTACTATAATCTAACATAGAAAAGCCGAAATAATAACATTCAGTGAGTAACGCTACTAAAGGAGCTATCCACCCAATTACAGGAATGAAAGATAATATTAAAATAGTAAGTACATAAACCGTTTGCCAAAGTAAATTTCGCAAAGCAATTTTTACTCCCCGCCACATATCTTTAAAAAGTTGAGGCAAGGTAAATGGAAATTCCCTGCCTTCTAAGATGCTCTCTGTCCGTTCACTTAAATAAGCAAAAACGGGCGAGCCAATTATTAAAAACATAAATTTAAACAAAGAAAAATAATAAAAGAACAGCACAACTACAATAATTCCTTGCCCTACAATTACCAAAAGGTTCAGCCAGCTTTCCTGCATACTTTCCAGCCATGCTTTTAAGCCACTTTGCTGCAAAATAAAATCAATGGCTTTCACGCTGCTGATGCCAAAAAGGTACAATCCACCTACAAATAAAATACAATAAATTATCCCAGGTATCATTATCCATTTCCACAAACGATGCTTATTTATAAATTGGTGTGCAGCAAAATAGGATTGTATAGATATAATGATTTCTCTAAGCATCGTGTAGTGGTATGAATGTTTAAATTCGCTTTAAAGTTACATATCTCAAATGAAAAAATTGCCCGCTGTATTTTATCAAAGAAATGATGTAGTGCAAATTGCAAAAGATTTGTTGGGCAAAGTTGTGGAAACAATTATTGACGGGATAATAACAAGTGGCAAAATTGTAGAGATAGAAGCTTACATGGCAAATATTGCTGAAGCATCTCACGCTTATAAACGCAAACGCACACAGCGTAACGAACATATGTATGGAGCAGCCGGCACAGCCTATGTTTATATTTGTTATGGCATACACCACATGCTTAATGTAGTTACGAACGATATTGATTTACCCGATGCAGTTTTATAAGAGCTATAGAACCATTAAAGGGAACTGATGACATGCCTATTAGAACAGGAAAAAAAGTATTTGATAAAACGCTTACGAAAGGTCCAGGCAATGTTGCAAAAGCCTTTGGTATCAATAAAAATTTTTCAGGCTTAACATACGGCAATAACGAAATAAATATTTACTCAGATGGCTTTACTATAAATGAAAAGAAACCTGTACAAGCAGGCGTATAGGTATAGATGGTGCAGGCGAAGATGCTTTCTTACCGTATCGTTTTTCATAAGAGAAAATAAGTTTGTAAGTGGTAAACCGGTAAAATAATCAGTAACAGTTTTTTAAATATTGATGATTATCTCATAAAAAAATCACCACATAAAATGTGATGATCCTATACATTAACAATAAATGTCTTTTAAAATTTAGGGCAAGGTATGCCTATTGATTCTGCTTTTTTCTTTATGTAAATTAAAGAAAATTCTGAGCCACCCCTGCTTGCAGTAGCTGTTTTTAAACTGCTTACATTAACATCATAACTAGCTCCAATCCTTAGCCCGCCAACTTCTAAACCGACATAAGGAATCAGCGCATCATTTACACGCAACCACGATCCTATATATATACTGGAAGGATTTCCTTCATTAGCATTTAAATTGTATGCGAGGGCTCCACCCAGCGTTGTTTCGCTTGCTTTGCTTTGGCGTTGGTGTATGATAGATGCATTGAAGGTGAGTGCATCCGCAACTGGCAAGGAGCCGCCACCATGAAGTGTAATTCTATTGGCGAGGTAATAATTTTGATCTTGAAAACCAACTTTTGGTCTGTTTACATGATAAACTGAAATACCTGCGTAATAATTGTTAGTTCCATTGCTTGATCCTGAAAACAAGAGCCCTGCATTTACATCAAAATAATTTTGGTTATTTCCATTTGTTAAAAAATCTGTACGGGCACCTGTAAAACCGTTTTGTCTTAGCATATCTTCAAAAGTAAGTTTCCCTTCATCAAGTGTTAGACTGCTGTACGTACCCTGAAAGCCTGCACCAATTGTATTATATCCGTCTTCATCAAGCGCCTTATGATACGACAATGATACAGACCCAAAATTTAATTTTAGCTGGTCATTTGCACTAGCATCTGATACGCCCGATATACCAATACCAAAAACATCACCCTTTGGCAATTTATCTTTCATTACGCCAAAGTCAAAAGAACCGCTGGTAGTAACATAAGCTTTTGGTATCGATGGCCATTGGTCACGATGGTTTGCCGCAAGCCTCCATTGCCCATCAAACTTACCCGTAAAAGCGGGGTTAAGGGTAAGTGGCGATGCAAAAAACTGCGAAAAGTGAGGATCTTGAGCATGAACTGCTGCTGAAAATGCTACAATAAAGACTGAAATTAAAATTTTTCTCATTTGCTAAAATATTCTGTCGTTTAAAGATAAGTATTTCTGTTAAAATGCTGCCTGTTATTCCTAAATTTATTTAGGGAGCTTAACCCGTATTTATTGTTGCATTTTAGCACCGTAAGCTAAATCGCCCGCATCGCCCAAGCCTGGTAAAATATAGCCTTTGGCAGATAAGTCATTATCTATTGCGCCACACCAAATTGTAGCGGTAGGTTCTGCTTTTAACAAAGTCTCTATCCCTTTTGTTGTAGCTATAGCACACACAACATGAAGCTCTTTTATATCGCCCGCATCTCTTATATATTGGATGGCTTTTACCAAAGATGCACCTGTTGCAAGCATTGGGTCACTTACAATTACCACCCGTCCATCAATTGGCGGACAACTCATATACTCTAGCGCTATTTCAAATGTTCCATCAGGGTTGTGTTTTCGGTAAGCACTTAAAAAAGCATTATCTGCCCTGTCAAAATAACTGAGTAAGCCATTGTGCATGGCAAGACCCGCCCGCAAAATAGTAGCAAGCACTGGTTGGTCTTTTAATATTTTACAATTGGCCCTTCCCATAGGAGTTGTGATTTCTACATCTTCTGTCTCCATGTTTTTACTTATTTCGTAGCCAATTACTTCTGCAATACGTTCTAAATTTCTTCTAAACCGCATTCTGTCTTTTTGAATATCAATACAGCGAAGCTCGCTTACCCAGTTGCTTATTAATGAATGTTCCTTGCTAAAATTATGTACCATCTGTTCCTAATAATTTATCTTTAAAGAAGAATAAGTTAATTTTTTTTATCTAACCTCAAATCTAAAAGAAAATCGTGGGGTAATCTTATATTTAGTATTTCTTTTTCGTTCAACTAAAAATTTGTTATGAAAAATATCTTCTTCATTGTAATGTCATTGTCTTTTTTTGCGGCATGCGAAAACAAAACTGACTACGACGTAAGTTCCAGTAAAAATTATGATGAGAGTAAAATGAGTCTTGAGCAGATAGAGCAGAAAAGTCCCTCAAACTTTCTTGTAGCAGATGGTGAAAGAAAAAATAATATTTTGGGACAATCTGTTGTGAAAGGGAAGATAAAAAACAGGGCAAAAATTGTTTCCTATAAGGACATTGATGTAAAAATTTCCTTTTACAGCAAAACCGGCACGCTATTGGAAGAAGACCATGAAATAATTTACGAAACAGTTGCACCTGGCACTACCAAGAAATTTAAATCAAAATATTTTACGCCAAAAGGAACAGACAGCGTGGCATTTTCAATAGCAGGAGCCAAGTACTGATTTGTACACCTACTTAATTTATAAAACTAAAAGTATCCCCATCGAACAGGCCTTTGTCACTAAGTTTTAAGTGCGGTATCACCAGCAATGCCATAAAAGACAATGTCATAAAAGGGGCGGCGAGATTGCTGCCAAGTTCTGTCGTTGCAAATTTGTTTATGGCAGTATAATCAGCAGCTACTTTAAAGCCATCTTCTGCACTCATTAACCCAGCAACTGGTAAAGCAAGCACCAGCTCTTCATCATTAGATACTGCACTTATACCACCTTTTTGTTTTATAACAAGGTTCACAGCCGTGCAGAGACTCTCATCATCAACTCCTACTGCAACAATATTGTGGCTATCATGTGCCACAGACGATGCTATGGAGCCGTTTGTGAGCCCAATATTTTTTATAAATGAAATGGCAACCGGTGCATCTTTATAACGGTTTACCACTACTATTTTTAGAATATCATTTTCCACATTTGCCTGTAATAGGCCATTTTTAATTTTTGCAGGGTTTACAAGTTTATTGGTTATTAATTGACCTTCAAGTGCCTCTATCACAAAAATTTCTGTCTGATCTTTTTTTGCACGCAATTCAAAATCTGTGATTATTTTTTCACTACAATTAAACTCGTTTATTGCTCTACTTGGTACTGACTCTATAAAAGTTTTGCCATCATCAGCAACTAAAATACCATCAATATAGGTTTGCGCAACATTAAAACTTAAGACGTCTTTTACAATTATAAAGTCTGCTGCGTCTCCCTCTCTCAACAATCCGTTTTTCATTTTATAATGCAATACGGGGTTTACACAAGCTGCTTGTAAAACTTTAAACAAATCTATACCAACTGCAACAGCACGGGCACACAACTTATTTATATGCCCTTCTGCTAGACTGTCAGGATGTTTATCATCGCTGCAAAACATCATATTTTCAGCATGTTCATTTAAGAGACCAGCCAAAGCGTCAAAATTTTTTGCGGCACTTCCCTCCCGTATTAAAATTTTCATTCCGTATGAAAGCTTTTCGAGCGCTTCTTCCGCTGTAAAACATTCATGGTCTGTGGCCCCTCCGCCCCCCAGAGGGGGGATTCCATTTACATAAGGCAGGTACGATATTGCCTCAATATATTTTTTAGCGTCTGCACCTCGCAGCCCCGGTGCATGCCCATCTACTGGTTTATTTAATTTTTTAGCCGCTTCAATTTTTCCTTTTACTTCTTCATCTCCATTTAAAACAGCTGGGAAATTCATCATTTCACTTAAATAAAAAATATCAGGCGAGGCTAGTAATTGCTCCACATCATTTTTATCTATAGCTGCACCTGCTGTTTCAAATATGGTCGCAGGTACGCAACTTGGCGCACCAAAATGAAATTTAAAAGGTACTTTTTTGCCATTGTCTATCATAAACTGTACACCTTCTATCCCACAAACATTTGCAATTTCGTGGGGGTCGCTAATAGTGCCCGTCGTGCCATGTATTACTGCGAGCCTCGCAAATTCTGAGGGTATAAGCATACTGCTTTCTATATGAACATGGCTGTCAATAAAACCGGGCATAATAAAATCTTCTTCCAGTTTCGGCCTCTCATCCAACATATTAATTTTTTGAACCGTTCCTGTTACAATTTCCACCTCTCCAAAGAATATTTTTTTGTTAAGTATATCTACAATATTTCCCTGTATGCTAAATGAGTTTTTCATCGTTTATACGGCGGTTAAGCCACTTATATAATAGTTAAAAATTAATCGTTTGTTTATTATTGCAAATGTATTGATACATTACATTTGTGTTAGATTTTTGTGAATCAGTAATATTAAAACCTAAAAAATAAAACCTAAAAAATGAAAATGTTTAAAAAATTATTATTCGTTTGTCTTGCTTTTACAGGCATGAACGTATTTGCACAAACAGCAGATGAAATTGTTGCTAAGCATGTTGAGGCAATGGGTGGTGCTGCCAAACTTTCTTCTCTAAACTCGGCAAAGTTGACCGGTTCAATGAGTGTACAGGGTACAGATGTAGCCATGACAGTTACCAAAGCTCAGGCTAAAGGTGTTCGTATGGATATGGAAGTTATGGGAACATCAAATTATCAATTGGCAAACAATGAAAAGGGTTTTGTTTTTATGCCTATAATGGGCATGTCGGAGCCAAAAGAAATGGAAGCTGACCAGCTTAACTCTTTCAAAAGCCAGTTCGATGTACAAGGAGCACTTTTTAACTACAAAGAAAAAGGGACAAAAGTTGAATACGTTGGTACAGAAAAAGTGGATGGTGCAGATGCTTACAATATTAAACTAACCTACGCATCAGGCAAAAGTGTCAAACTATTTTGTTGATACCAAAACAAACAGAATTGTAAAGACTAAAGGTAAAAGCAAAGGGCCTGATGGAAGTGAGATAGATGTTGAAACAACTTTTTCTGATTACAAACAAAA
>JBJXGJ010000250.1:0-3589 GCA_046153805.1 Ferruginibacter sp.
TGATGCCTTCTTCGGTCAGTTTATTCTCAACTTCGTATAAACTGTGTTTAAATGCTTTGATCTTTCCCAGCTTTTCAAGTTCATTGAATAAATAGGTATGCTCCACTACGAGCTGGTCAATATCAGGGTTCTTTTTACGCACCTCTTCGAAAAAAGTCTTTTCCTGGGCTGTCATTTCGCCCCTCAGGTAACGTTCAACCGTTTCTATCAATAAAATTTCGTCCATATCAGTTCCCGTTTTTATATTGTGCAAAAAACAGCTTTTTTAAACGTACAAGGCATTTATATTTTTGGGTTTTTGCATTATCTGCATTGGTATATCCAAAATCTGCCGCTATTTCCTGCATATTCTTTTTTTGTAAATAATAAGCATCCAGTAAACTTTTACAGGGTTCGCCTATTTTATTCATGGCCGTTTCCATTAAAATGAAATCGGTATTGTGTTTTTCGTGCAATTCCAGGTCTTCCTCAACTACAACTGTCTCCTCCAAATTCTCAACCAGGCTTCCAAAACGCTGCAATTGGTGCAATCTTTTAAGCCAAAGCCGCCTGCAAACCGAATAAATGTAAGTTTTCAGGAGGCAGTTCAGCTCAAAGTTCCCCGAAACGGCCTTTTCGTAAATAACGATCATCGCTTCCTGAAAAATATCCCTTGCCTCATCGCTATTGCCGTTGTTATTAAGTATAAACGATTGAATAACAGGATAGTTATCACGATATATCGCTTCAACTATTGCTCTATCATTAAATGCCAAACCTTCCAGCAACTGCTTTTCCTGTTCAAAATTGCTCACCTGCTATATATTTATTAATACGTTTTGGTACAATTTGTAACCCAAAAACAGCGAAAATAAACTTTTTAAAAAAAATCGGGTTACCTTTTCCTGTTACCGGTATAAATATCAAATTATAATTTTAAAATTTAAACAAAAACACAAAATGAAAAAAGTAATCTTAGCTTTAGCAATCGTATCTGTATCTTTTGCTGCTTGTAATGACACTGGAAAAACAGATCCTACAACAACTGACTCACCAAAAGTTGAAACTCCTCCAGTAAAAGTTGATTCTCCTGCAGTAAAAGTTGATTCTCCTGCAGTTAAAATTGATTCTCCTGCTGTAGCAAAGTAATTAAAACAGGTTATTGATTGCTGGTTGTTACACGGACTATATAAAGATTTTTCTTTTGACAAGCAATCATATTTACCCCGCTTATTGATAAGCGGGGTAATTTTTTGCTATATAAATAAGAAAACCTATTTTTGACCTGCAATGACAAACAAAAGCACCAATACCTGGTTTTATGCTACCTATTATTTTACAAATAACCAGGGGGCTTTGTTATAAACTGAACGTAAACAGATTAACATAAACACTTCCCCCGGACAACACGGGGGATTTTTATTTATATGACAGCAACAATAATTGGTACAGGGCTTATCGGTTGTTCCATGGCAAACAGGCTAAAGGAAACCGGCTTTGCAAAAAGAATAATCGGAGTAGACAATAGCCCGGAAAATGTACAAATGGCTTTGCAACTGGGCTGGATTGATGAAACGCTGCCCCTGGATGATGCCATTCAACAAAGTAAATTGATTATTATTGCCATCCCGGTAGATGCAACATTAGCATTGTTGCCGGGCCTGTTAAGTAAACTGGATAAACAGGTTTTAATGGATGTAGGTTCTACAAAGCAAATTATTTGCAGTTCGGTATCGAACAATATAAAGCGTGGCAGGTTTGTGGCAACGCACCCCATGTGGGGAACCGAAAAAGATGGCCCAACGGCAGTTGTAAAAGATGCTTTTACAGGAAGGGTGGCAGTTGTATGTGACAAAGATAGATCCGATGAAGATGCATTGCAACAGGTAGAAAGCGTGTACAAAACGATAGGTATGCAATTGGTTTATATGGATGCAGCCATACATGATGTACATGCAGCATATGTAAGCCATATATCCCATATAGCTTCATACGCCCTCTCTTTAACTGTTTTGGAAAAAGAAAAAGAGGAAGATGCTATTTTTGAACTGGCCAGCGGAGGTTTTGAAAGTACCGTGCGTCTTGCAAAAAGCAACCCGGCCATGTGGGTACCCATTTTTAAACAGAACAAAGACAATGTGCTGGATGTATTAAATGAACACATTTTGCAGTTGCGAAAAATTAAAAGCTGCCTGGAAAAAGACAATTACACTTATTTGCAGGAATTAATTGAAAATGCAAATAAGATCAAAAGAATATTGAAATAAAGTTACGTAAATTTTCAAAAGGGAATTTCGGAAGCCTTCAAAAATAAAAGAATGATTTATCGGGAAGCAGAACCGGCTGATATAAAACAAATACAGTTTGTACGCAACGCGGTAAATGAAAACCGCTTATCAGACCCTGCACTGGTGCCCGACCAGGATGTTGAAGAGTATATGACCAAAAGAGGAAAGGGATGGGTTTGTGAAGCTGATAATAAGATAGTTGGCTTTGCAATTGTTGATCTGATAGAAAACAATGTTTGGGCACTCTTTGTGCTTCCCGAATTTGAAGCGAAAGGGATTGGAAAAAAATTGCACCAGATGATGATGGAATGGTATTTTTTGCATACAAAGGAAAAAATATGGCTGGGTACAGATCCCAACAGCCGGGCATACCGGTTTTATCAGATGCAGGGCTGGAAGGAAGTGGGCGTTCATGGAAATGGAGAGATAAAATTTGAAATGGATATTTCTACCTGGTCTGAAGCCCACGTTTGACCAGGTTTGAAAAAGAGTTGATAAAAGTTCAGAAATGTTATTCGCTATGGGAGTGCAGAGCCAGGATGTACAACAGCATTATCCTGATGATTATCGGGTCTTGTAACATAAAACTACATTTACAATGCAAACAGAAACACATACGATGAAAGATATCATGCAGGAGAAATGGAACAAAAGGCCTTTGATCATAAGCGGACCCTGCAGTGCCGAAACAGAAGAGCAGATGATTGATACTGCCACCAGGCTGGCTGCAACTGGTAAGGTGGATATCCTGCGTGCAGGTATCTGGAAACCCCGTACCAAGCCGGGTATGTTTGAAGGCAATGGCATTGTTGCATTGCCCTGGCTTGCAACGGCAAAAAAAATAACCAGTCTGCCCATTACGGTAGAAGTAGCCACTGCAAAGCATGTGGAGGATGCATTGAAGTTTGAGGTGGATATGCTTTGGATCGGTGCAAGAACTACAGTAAATCCTTTCAGCGTACAGGAAGTAGCCGATGCATTACGTGGAGTTGATATTCCGGTATTGATAAAGAACCCCATTAACCCCGACCTCGAATTGTGGAGTGGTGGTATAGAACGATTGCAAAAAGTTGGTATAAAGCAAGTTGGGATGATACACCGGGGATTTTCATCCTATGGTAATACCGAGTTCAGGAATGCGCCCATGTGGCACCTGCCGATTGAAATGAAAAGAAGGTACCCGGATATGCCGCTTATCTGCGATCCATCGCATATTTGCGGCAACCGAAGTATGCTGCAATCTGTTGCCCAAAAAAGTATTGATCTTGATTTTGACGGCCTGATGCTGGAAAGCCATATTGACCCGGACAATGCATGGAGCG
>JBJXGJ010000251.1:0-2898 GCA_046153805.1 Ferruginibacter sp.
AGATGCCGGCTTTAATAGGCTGGCATTTTCTTTAAATGGTTACCTTGTGCGTACTAAGAGTCTTACTCATTCTCGCCGAAAGGGAAGGACAAAAAGAAGGGTTAGGTGACGACTAAAAATTAAATAAACTTGATAGATAAAAAAAACATAATTAACCAAGAAGAGCGAGCGATTTTAGTTGGTGTAATACAACCTGAACAAACTGAAAACCAGGTAAACGAGTACATAGATGAGCTGGAGTTTTTAGCAGAAACAGCTGGTGTAAAAACCTTGAAAAGATTTACGCAAAAACTAAAACACCCAGATGCGAGATCGTTTGTAGGCAAGGGAAAACTGGAAGAAATAAGAAAGTTTATTCTTAGCAAAGGAAATATTACGCTTGTTGTTTTTGACGATGAACTTACGGGTTCGCAAATACAAAATATAGAAAAAGAAATAAATACGCGAACAATAGACCGAAGTGATTTGATACTGGACATATTTGCCAGCAGGGCAAAAACTGCACAGGCACGCACGCAGGTGGAGCTTGCACAATACCAGTATATTCTTCCTCGCCTCAAAGGTATGTGGAAGCATTTGGAAAGGCAGGGTGGTGGTGTGGGTACGCGTGGCCCGGGTGAAACAGAAATTGAAACAGATCGTCGTATTGTAAAAGACAAAATAAGCCTTTTAAAAAGACGCTTGGAAGATTATGACCGGCAGGCAATGACCCAGCGGCAGGAACGGGGCGAATTTATAAGGGTTGCACTTGTGGGTTACACAAACGTGGGTAAGAGCACAATTATGAATGGACTTAGCAAGAGCGAAGTATTTGCAGAGAATAAGCTTTTTGCCACACTTGATACGACTACACGCAAATGTGTATTTGAACAAACACCTTTTTTATTAAGTGATACCGTTGGGTTTATTCGCAAGCTTCCGCACCATTTGGTAGAGAGTTTTAAAAGCACATTAGATGAGGTAAGAGAAGCGGATGTATTGCTGCATGTGGTTGATATTGCGCACCCACAGTATGAAGAACAACTGGCTGTAGTAAATAAAACCCTTGCTGAGCTTGGCTGTGCAGAAAAGCCTACCATTACTATTTTTAATAAAATGGATAAGTTTGAAGAGGTTACGTTTGATAAATGGCTGGAAGACGATGTGAAGAAAGACATAATGCGGGAGTTGAAAGAAAGATGGGAAGAAACAACAAAAGGAAACTGTGTATTTGTATCAGCCATAGATAAAAAGAACTTCGATACCCTCAGACAAACTATATTACACAAAGTGAGAGAAATGTACCAAATAAGGTATCCATACAAAGCCGAGTATTTTTACTAAACTTAAAAATGCTTTATGAGCAAATCTTACAAATGGTATAAAGTAGCTGATCACCTTGGCGAGCTTCATTTTTCTACGGAGGGATTGTGTGCTGTGGAAGTACAAGGAAAAAAGCTTTGCATATCGTTCTTTAAAGACCAACTGTATGCCACATCAGCCAAATGTCCACATGCAGGCGGTAATTTAAGCCATGGCTATATTGATGCAATAGGAAACATTGTATGCCCCATACATCGTTATAAATTTGCGTTAGCAACAGGCAAAAACATTACCGGTGAAGGATATTATCTGAAAACATATTTAATAGAAAATAGGGTCAACGGCATTTTTGTTGGGATAGACGAAAGTGGAATATTTAGTTGGTTAAAATAATTGAAATTATATTTGTTTTAGAAACAAAAATCTTTATTTTTGCATCCCGTTGAGAAATTAGCTGGGAGATTCCTACTTAGCTCAGTTGGTTAGAGCATCTGACTGTTAATCAGAGGGTCGCTGGTTCAAGTCCAGCAGTGGGAGCATCAATTTTACAAGCCTTGCAATTTTTGCAGGGCTTTTTTAATGTTCTACTTTGGTCAATTGGTTGGAACATCTCGATAAAGAGAACAAACCAAGGCTATTCTGCCACAGACCGTTTGGGCGGGTTAGCAGGAATAAGAGGTGGTTTGGAGTTCGGTGTATTAAGAAGCATTTAATTTCTATTGACAGATAATACAACCGTCTGTAAAATAATACAAGTTACCATTCAGTTTAGAAAGCCGTTATATATTTGAGTAAGAAACTCTTTAACATTTATAAAACCACGAGTATAACACAGCCAACTTAAAAGGCCGATATGTACTTGCCACACATTTTTTGCCCTGCTGCACCCAGCCTACCTTAGCACGCCACGGATATTTGCCTCACTAGCAACACGCAGACAATTAAGCTGTAAATTCGCAATCAATTTTTAAGACAAACTCAATGAGTGAAGAATACAAAAGAATACTAGAACAACAACTGTGGAACATTGCCAATACACTACGTGGCAAAATGAATGCAGACGAATTTCGCGACTACATTTTGGGTTTCATTTTCTATAAATACCTAAGCGAGAAAATGAACATTTTCGCTGATGAAATATTGAAACAAGACAATATTAAGTTTAGGGACATAACGCCAAAGACTGCAGACGGGGCAGCATTTATTGAAGCCATCAAAGAAGAAGCACTCGAAAAATTAGGTTACTTTTTAAGACCAGAAGAATTGTTTACTGAAGTTGCCAAACGAGGCAAAGGCGACAATGAAGATGATGTTGACAAATTTGACGAAACGAGCTCTGCGAGTTCCATCTCTCAAAAACAAAAAATAAATACTTGGGATGAAAGCAAAACCAATTTCATTTTAGAGGACTTACAAAAAATCCTTATATTAATAAGTGCATAATTTAGTGCTATATTAAATATTTTTTCTGTATCTTTGGATAATGAAAAAAAGAGGTACAAAAGATAGCCAAGAAACTAAACGTATTTTAGTAATAGACTATTTAAAAAAGAAAAAAGGGACACACCAGCAAGCCGCAGATTTATACCATTTATC
>JBJXGJ010000252.1:0-17155 GCA_046153805.1 Ferruginibacter sp.
GGCTCTCCCATTTCTGTTCAAATTCTGTACGTTCGTTTTTAAACAGCTCTTCTAATTTATCTGCCACTTTTTTTGTGATGTGTGCATTTATTTTACGCACATTAGGGTCGCCCTGCAAATAACTTCTGCTTACATTCAAAGGAATATCAGGACTGTCAATTACACCTTGTAACAACATTAAAAACTCAGGTACAATATCTTTTACTTCATCGGTTACAAATACCTGATTGCTGTATAATTGTATTTTATCCTTTTGTATTTCGTAGCTGTTTTTTATTTTAGGGAAATACAAAATACCGGTAAGGTTAAATGGATAATCTACATTTAAATGTATCCAAAATAAAGGCGTTTCGTTGTATGGATAAAGTTCCTTGTAAAAATTTTCGTAATCTTCTTTTGTTAGATCTGCAGGTTTTTTTGTCCAGGCAGGAGCAGTATTGTTTAATGGTTTCTCAGCCACAATTTCTTTTAGCTCTTCAGATTCTTCGCCCTCTTTAACTTCTTCAATCGGCTCTTCAACTTTTGCATTTACATCTTTAAAATAAATGGGAACAGGCAAAAATTTACAGAACTTTTCTAAAATACTTTTTACTTTATACGGATCTAAAAATTCTTTGCTTTCTTCGTTAATATGCAGAATAATATCCGTGCCACGCAATTCTTTTTCTGCCGGCTCTAGGGTAAATTCAGGGCTACCATCACATTCCCAGCGAACAGCTGTTGAACCCTCTTTAAAACTTTTTGTAACAACCTCTACTTTTTCACTCACCATAAAGGAAGAATAGAATCCTAAGCCAAAATGTCCAATAATATTATTTTCATTCTGACCCTTGTATTTTTCCAAAAATTCTTCTGCGCCGCTAAATGCTACCTGGTTTAAATATTTATCTACTTCCTCTTCTGTCATACCTACACCACGATCACTAATGGTCAATGTCTTTTTTTCAGCATCCAAGCTTACATCAATTCTTAACTCCCCGCTATCGCCTTTTGCTTCGCCAATAGATGAAAGCGTTTTAAGTTTTTGAGTAGCATCTACAGCATTACTTACCAATTCACGAATAAAGATGTCGTGCTCGCTGTATAAAAACTTTTTAATGATGGGGAAAATGTTTTCCGTTTGTACCCTTATACTTCCTTTTTGCATATAATTATTTATTAATGTTCACAACACGCCGTCAAACTAAATGCCATACTAGCTTTCGCTGACAGGATGTCAAATTAGTTCATAAAATATTTACATTAAAATGAGTGCTGGCTTAATTTATGATGTTATTATTTTCGCACACGTTTAAAAGATCTCCCTACAAATATGACAAAACCATGTACAATAAAATATTTATTGGCTTCTGTTTTCCTCTGCTTTGGTTCGATACAAATGAATGCCCAGGCACTATTAGAAGATTTTAGTTATTTAACGGGAACTGCCCTTACCGCGAATGGATTTGTTGCAATTAGCAGAGCAGGAACAAATCCTATTATAGTCACAACACCAGGATTATTTGTCCTTGGTTGTCCGTTGTCTAATGTGGGTAAAAAAAATAAGTATTGATAAGTTGAATGTAGCAGCTGTGGCAAGTACAGCTTGTGCGATCCCTACAGCTCCCGCCACTTCTTTCGTATTTGGTGCGATAACCGCCGCCCCTATTGCCGCAATTTTTACCGCAGCAAACCCTGCAACAGATAGTTATCTTATTGTAATGAATACAATTAGTTCGCTTATAAACAACCCTATCAATAATTAAACCTATTCCATTGGCGATAAGGTAGGTGAAGGCAGAGTAATTGCAAAAACTACAGAGATTCTTTTTGCGGTTACAAACCACTCAGATCATTCAGCTGGTAACGCTGATAACCCAGGTTTTATTCCTACCCAAGATTATGATTTTGCAAAAAATGCTCTTTGCAGAGATTATTTGGGCATATCTGAACACAACCATTTTTCTTAGGCTAATAATTCAGGAAATGAATTAAATAATTATCAGCAGGGTTCAATACAAGTAAATAAGTTTACAACTGCTAACCCAAAGCTTTCTTGCCTTGTATGGTATGGAGTGGGGCGTAATAAGTGGTGGTGGCATGTATTAATTTATGGGGTTGGAATGGATGATTTGTGGGGTTGGGCAGAAAATTATGATTGGTTAATCGGTTTCTATTTCGTTATAAGATAATGGCTGCTTTCGTGATAGAAGCAGCCATTCTTTATATGTATCACCAACAAATGATTACCAGCTATTCTACTAGCTCCACATCATCTTCATGAATGACAGTTGCATTCTTAAAACGTAAAATAATATTAGCCGTTGTAACAACATCTTTTTGGCAGTAGGTAGCAATACGTTTCCTATTTATTGCTCTTTCTTCTTCTGTACCACTGTGAAATAATTCTCCCACCATACTCCCATCTATATCGTCTTTTGGAGAAGGCAAACCCATAGCTGCGGCCAATAATTTTAAAGAAGTGAAGTTCTTATAATCCCCAAAACGCCAGTATTGAAAAGTATCTACAATGTTGGTTTCCCAGGGTTTCATATTTTGAAAATCGAGGTAAGGTGGTATCCGCAAATTATTTACAAGCAGCCTACGGCAAATAAAAGGAATATCAAACTCTTTAATATTATGCCCCGCAAAACACCACTTGTTATTAAAACTTTCAATTTTAGAAACAGTTTGTAAAAAATCTGTAAGTATCTTTTTTTCATCTTCTCCATAAAAAGATTTTACCCGTATTTTAAGCTGCTGCTCCCTTATAAAATACCCGATGCTTATGCAAACTATTTTTGAAAACTCTGCCATCACACCTGCACGCATTGGATAAAATTCAGCTGCTGTTAAACCTTCCGGCAACACTCTTGCCGTTTTCTCCTGCCAAAGTTCTTGCCATTGCTCATTTAGTAAATTGAAAGATGCTGATACAGATGCGGTTTCAATATCAATAACAATTAAATCTTCGGTACGAATGTTTTGCATGGTAATAGGTAATAGTATTACAATTTAAGCAAAAAAAAATCCGCTATGAAGATGCGGATCTAAAATATTCTAAAAAAAATTTCTAAAAAGCAAATCCGGCAGTTATGCGCCACCCTATTTCAGCATTTCGTAAACATTCAAAACCCCTACACTTTGCCCTAAACAGCCACGCTATCTTTAGCACATTGCAAGGCACACAAGACCCCGACACAAAGCCAACCTTCCTAAGTGCTTGTCTTGTGCCAACACACCGCCAAAAACCTTTTTAATCAACCTTATTAAGGATGATTTATCTCAGCAAACAGAATGCAGGATTTTTTATTGTTAACGAGGCAACTTTTTTCAGGACGGGTCAAAAACGCGAATACCAACCCGTTTTTCAATGGCTCGCTTTTCCCTTCAAGAATAAGGAAAATAGTCAATTTTATGGGCAGCTAAAAGTTATTGATAATAAAATTATAAAACCCAAAAGCCCGTTCTTTTCGGAACGGGCTTTTATCTTGATACTAATATCTAAATACTTGATACTATTCTTTATTCCTCAATCTTCATTTTACCCTTAGCTTTTGCAATGATCTCTTCAGATACATTGTTTGGCGCAGGTGCGTAATGACTAAACTCCATGGTTGAAGTTGCACGACCAGAAGACAAAGAACGCAGTTGTGTTACATAACCAAACATTTCACTTAATGGAACTTTAGCTTTAATAACCTGTACACCATGGCGACTGTCCATACCTTCCAACATACCACGACGACGGTTTAAATCTCCTGTTACATCACCCATGTATTGATCTGGTGTAAGCACTTCTACCTTCATAATTGGCTCAAGCAATACTGGCTTTGCTTTACGACCAGCCTCACGGTATCCTTGCTTAGCGCACAATTCAAAAGATATTGCATCACTATCCACATCATGGTAGCTACCATCATATATTCTTACTTTCATGTTCACTACAGGGTAACCTGCAAGTACACCACTAGTCATACTTCCTGTAAAACCTTTCAATATCGGCGCAATAAATTCTTTTGGAATACTACCACCAAATATTTCGTTTACAAACTGTAAGCCACCCAATGGGTTTGCTGCTAACCACTCCTCATCTGCAGGCCCTAAATCGAAAGCGATATCACCAAATTTACCTCTACCACCCGTTTGCTTTTTATACGTTTCACGGTGAGTTATTAATTGCCTGAACGCTTCTTTGTAAGCAACCATCGGCGCACCTTGGTTAATCTCTACTTTAAATTCACGCTTCATCCTGTCAATAATAATCTCAAGATGCAACTCACCCATACCACTTAAAATGGTTTGACCTGTTTCTTCATCTGTACGTACACGTAAAGTAGGATCTTCCTCTACCAATTTCGCAATCGCCATACCCATTTTATCAACATCCGCCTGTGTTTTAGGCTCAATTGCAATTGAGATAACTGGCTCAGGGAATGTCATTGATTCCAATACGATCGGATGATCTTCGTGGCACAATGTATCGCCAGTTTTAATATCCTTAAATCCTACAGCTGCACCAATATCTCCTGCTTCAATAAAGTCAACAGGGTTTTGTTTGTTAGCATGCATCTGCATAATACGGCTTATACGCTCTTTTTTACCTGTACGGGTATTCAACACATAACTACCTGCATCTAAACGACCACTGTATGCACGGAAGAAAGCCAAACGACCCACAAATGGATCTGTCATAATCTTAAAAGCCAAAGCACTAAATGGTTCTTTAGGATCTGCATGACGCAATAATTCTTCGTCGTTATCAGGATTTGTTCCCTTTACAGCCTCAATATCCAATGGACCAGGTAAATATCTTACAACTGCATCTAACGCAGTTTGTACACCTTTGTTTTTGAAAGAAGAACCGCACATCATTGGGATGATAGAAATATCGATTGTTGCTTTACGAATCGCTTCATGCACTTCAGCTTCAGTGATCGTATTAGGATCATCAAAGAATTTTTCCAATAGTTTCTCATCGTATTCAGCAACAGCTTCAATCAATTCCTGGCGATACTGAGCAACTTCTTCCGCCATATCTTGAGGGATTGGAACTTCTTTAAAAGTCATTCCTTTGTCTTCTTCGTTCCAAACGATACCTTTCATGGTAATTAAATCAACTACCCCGGTAAAGTTATCTTCAGCACCAATTGGTAACTGTAGGGGAACCGCTTTTGCACCCAACATTTCACGAACCTGTTTTACCACGTTTAAGAAATCAGCACCACTTCTATCCATCTTATTTACAAAACCAATACGAGGTACTCTGTATTTATTAGCCTGGCGCCAAACTGTTTCAGATTGTGGCTCTACACCAGAAACTGCACAGAACAATGCAAGCAAACCATCCAATACACGAAGACTACGCTCTACCTCTACGGTAAAATCCACGTGACCCGGAGTATCGATGATATTAAATTTATATTCTTTGGTATCGGCAATTTTTTTACCATTTACCATTGGAAAGTTCCAAAAACAAGTTGTAGCAGCACTTGTAATAGTGATACCTCTCTCCTGCTCCTGAGCCATCCAGTCCATTGTAGCGCCACCATCATGTACTTCACCTATTTTATGGTTTACACCGGTGTAGTAAAGGATACGCTCTGTAGTTGTGGTTTTACCGGCATCAATGTGCGCAGCAATACCAAAGTTTCGTTGATAACGTAAGTCTCCCATTTTGTAATAATTAAATTGTTTTTTGTTTAATTGTTAAATGATACTTCGATAAATCATCTAATATCTTGTATAAAATCTTCGATTTTTTGTTTTGCTAGCCAAGCTAAGACAATAGCTATGGGCGGCTTCGGTGATTCCGCATTACTGCGGGACACATTTCATCTATATATTTAGCTTTTATCGCAGCGTAGAAATTCGCTACTATCTCCGCATATCTCCCCACTTTGGGGGGAGTAAGGGAGCCTGGGGTCCAGGCCGTCGATATGTTTTTTATTCTCTCATATAATGCTAAATCATTCAACCTCCATCCACAATAATATTTGTTGAACCTTTTAGCGGCGCAAAGGTAAGGAAAATAAGGGAATAAACAAGGGGTATGTTGATCTGACCAAAACGACGCTTTTACTATTAAATTTGTTCAAAAATAGTAAACTAACATATTGCGAAATTTAACGATGAAAATTTTTATCAGACATACCATACAATAAATCAAGCTCTTTTATAGATGTAATAAAAAGCCTGCCTTACGTAAAGACAAAACCATTAACAGACTCAAAGGCAAAGTTAATGAGCAAAATAAAAGAAGCAATAGAGGAAATGAAACCTATTAAAGCAGGAAAAAAGCAAGCCCGCAGTGCAGATGATTTTTTATGTAAGCAGGCTGTTTCACTTTCTACCACTGGCAATAATTATTGGTACAAATTAGCTGTAAATAACATCAGAGCATCACGATCGGGAAGATTACTTTTTAAAATATATCCTTTATACAATAAAATTTTTGTTCAAAAATACGAATTACTCTATTAACCTTATAGACTGTATTGGGGAATGAAATAATAGAAATAATAAAGGTTGTATGCTTTACTTTTTGATAGCAAAAACGGGGCTTTTTTACCTAATTTTGCGACCTTATGCAAAAAACAGTTGCCCTTCATACACTTGGCTGCAAACTAAATTTCAGCGAAACCACTGCACTTGGGCGTATGCTGGAAAACGACGGCTTTGCAAAAAAAGATTTTGATGATGTTGCAGATGTTTACGTGATAAATACCTGTTCAGTTACTGAAAATGCCGATAAAGAATGTCGGCAGATTGTTCGGAAAATACAACGAAAAGCTCCGGAGGCCCTAGTGGTTATTACCGGCTGTTATGCGCAACTTAAGCCAAAAGAAATTGCAGAAATACCTGGTGTGGATTTGGTACTAGGTGCTGCTGAAAAATTTAATATTGCACAGCATTTAAAGGAAATTTCTAAAAATGATCCTACCAAAATTTGCAGCTGCGATGTAGAAGACGTCAACATTTTTGTACCTTCAAACTCAATAAATGAACGAACAAGGATATTTTTAAAAGTGCAGGATGGCTGCGATTACAATTGCAGTTTCTGTACCATTCCAATGGCACGTGGCAAAAGCAGAAGCGATGAAATAAAAAACGTAGTAGAGAATGTAAAAGCTATAGCTGCAGGAGGTGGTGCAAAAGAAATCGTATTAACTGGGATTAACCTTGGCGATTTTGGCAAAGGATACACCGGAGGAAAAAAGCATGGGGAAAATTTCTTTGATTTGATAAAAGAATTGGATGCCTTACCCGGCATTGAACGCTACCGCATTTCATCTATAGAACCAAACTTACTCAGCAATGAGATAATTGAATTTGTGGCGAAGAGCAAACATTTTATGCCGCATTTTCATATTCCTTTACAAAGCGGCAGTAACAATACTTTGGCAGCAATGAGGAGGCGTTATAAAAAAGAATTGTATGCTGAAAAAATCGAACTCATAAAATTATTAATGCCCCATTGCGGTATTGGGGTTGATGTGATTGTGGGTTTCCCTGGTGAAACAAAAGAAGATTTTACCGAAACAGTTGAATTCCTCCGTGGGATTGATATCTCGTACCTGCACGTATTTACCTACAGCGAGCGTGACAATACACATGCACTTACACTTTCTCCCGTTGTACCCATGCAGACTCGGCATGAGCGAAACAAAATTTTACGCAACCTTAGCTACGAAAAAATGCAGGCTTTTACCGACAAGCATATTGGCGAAACAACAAAGGTATTATTTGAACACGTAAACAAGAATGGCATGATGGAAGGATACACCGATAACTACATTAAAATTACAAGTCCACACAAACAGGAATGGGAGAATGAAATTGTGGAATGGGTTGTATAGGGGCCTAGGTTTACAAAGAACCCTATTTGAACATTGAAAATTGTTAGTTGAATATTGAACATTTAAAAGTTCGAACTGAACAATGTTCAATATTCAATGTTCAACACTCAATTTTAAAATTTTAAACTTTATAATCCTTAAACTTATGACTGGGCCGCATACTCCTCCATGTACTCATAACCATCATTTAATTTTCCTTTTTTTACAATCGTTGCATGGTAAATCAATCGGCTTTTTTCTTCGCTAAAAAGATCTGTGAAAACATATTTCAAAAGTTGCTCACCAAAATACCTGCTCGCATCTCGTGGCAATTCATTGGGCAAATTGCCTACCGCCATTACATCTACCGAGTTTTCTAAAAATGGGGCGGTACGTAAAAAAGTTTTTTTATCAACGCCATAAACAGGATCGGCAATGGAGGAATCACCAATATTGCAGGGTACCGATCCGCCCATATCATCAGTGATATCTGCTATGGTTTTTATTCGAAAGTTCTCTTTTTCAATAGCTGGTAATTCAAACAGTCTTGGTATTTTTTGCTCCCAATAAATGCCATTCATTAATATATCTGTATGCGGTATATAAGCCGAAAATTTAGAATTATAATTGGCTGCATTTTCGTGAAAGTCTTTTCTATTATAGCTTTTATCGGTTTTATGCTCGTATAAATCTGCCCCTTTTAAATGAACGTATACTGGATACACAAATTCTTTTTCCAGATAATCTTCAGGTTCCACTTCGTGAATGCCCATCAAATTCATAATTTCCAACACACCATGCGCCACTCTCCCACTGCCGGTAACAGCAATTTTTATTGGAGGTAATTTTAGCCCAAAATATGTATGAATCAAGTATTGCAAATTTTTGCTTGAGTTCACTCTTTGTAAATCGTAACTACCAGTTCTTTTACCATAAGCCATCATGCCATTGTGCGCACCAACAATGCCCGCAAAAAAACCAAACCCTATAATGCGTGTGCCATCTTCATGTTCCAAACATTCATAATCAACCAACGTACAATTTTTTTGTATGATGGTCTGTAGTAATTTTTGATTGTAAGGCTGCAGTTTTTTAGTGTGAGAAAAGAAAAGATAGGTTTTGTTTTCAATCAACATATCTACAGGCACTTCTTTAATACCCAATATGATATTGCATTCTTCTATATTTTCTTTAACCTCCACTCCGGCTGATAAATATTCTTTATCAGTAAAACAACGGTTTTCACTTTGCTGAACAATTACTTTTAAATCAGGCCGATTAGTTCGTATCCATTTACATTGCGCCGGGGTGAGCGCCACACGGGCATCTGCAGGTATTTTACCTTCTCTTATCAGGCCAATTTTTATCATGCAATTCGTTTGTAGAATGGCAATTTACGGTTACATTTTCTATACTTCGTACATTTGAGGCATGAATTATTTTGAATTATTTGAGTTGCCTATTGCACCTGTGGTTGATAGATCAGGGATTTCTAAAAAGTATTTTGAATTACAAAAAAAGTTTCACCCTGATTTTTTTACGAACGAAACAGAGGCTGACAAAGAAAATGCTTTAGAGCAATCTGCTGCTATCAATAAAGGGTTTAACATTTTTAGTAATAAAGAAAAAACCATAGAATATTTTTTACAGCTCAATGGTGTTATTACAGCTGATGAAAAGTATCATCTGCCTCCCGATTTTTTAATGGAAATGATGGACCTTAACGAAGCAATTGATGAGAAGGATGCGGCTATTCAGACAAAAATAGATGAATTTGAAAATGGATTAGATGCAGATATAGCAGATTTAATATCGGTTGAGAGAAGCGCTGTTTTGGATGAAAATGATCTTAAAAAACTCAAAGCGTATTATTACAAGAAAAAATATTTGAAACGTATTTTGGATAGGTTAGATGATTAATGTAATATTGCAGCCCGGATAAATATCAATGACAGATTGGTATAATTTAAATGCCCATGTGGCGGAATTGGTAGACGCAGCAGACTCAAAATCTGCCATTCGCAAGGGTGTGAAGGTTCGATTCCTTTCGTGGGCACTCAACCACCTTTTTAAGGTGGTTTTTTTGTGCCTAAAATGTAGGTTTTACAATACTTTCAGCGTGTAAGTTTACTTAAACTTTTAATCTTCTTTTGGTATTTAAACACATATTTCGTAACAAGCCATATTCAAAAAATATATCTTTGAACCATTAACTAATACCATAAAAAATTTGAGTTCATATAAAATTTTATGCAACTAATAAAATCCATTCAAAACAATATTCATGATTTACGGGGCGAACGAGTTATGTTAGACTTTGATTTAGCATTATTATATGAAGTGGAAACAAGAATAATGAACTAAGCTGTCAAAAGACATATTGATAAGTTTCCCGAAGATTTTATGTTTAGATTGACTGCTAAAGAGTGGGATTTTATACAATTTAATAGAAAAGATGAAAGTAACTCATCACAAAATGTGATGAGTTCAAATGTTATTTCATCATCACAAATTGTGATGATGGATTTACCTAAAAACAGAACCGGGAAATACTTGCCTTATGCTTTTACTGAACACGGAGTTACAATGCTTGAAAGCGTATTGCGCAGCAAAAAAGCAATAGACATGAATATTGCCATTGTTAGGGCATTTTCAGCAATGTGCCGTTTTGTTACGAATAACCATGATTTGGTAGCACAAATACAGGAATTAAAAGTAGAAATGCAAGCCAGGCTTGGAGAGCATGATGTGCAACTTAATGCCATTTATGATGCATTGGAAAATATGCTGGATAAAAAACAAGATGAAATTGTAGCAAAAGAAAAGTGGAAGGATAGAGAAAGAATAGGATTTAAGAAATAATGCGAAAAAGGTTTTTATTATTGCTTTGAAGTCTTGTGCTTTTTTATTATTTCTGCTATTTCTACAGCTTCATTATCAGTTATAAATTGCCCATCATACAATAACCACCCTCTATATTTGTTTCCACCTTTAATATTGCTTTTTTACTCATTGTTTTCATCTTATAGATTTAAAATTTTAAAAGAAGGAATGGATTAAATCGTAATGTTTACTAACTGCCCCGACCCGAAGCCCGAGGGGACGAAAAAAACACAATTGGGGCTTTAGCCAAATCCATAACTATTCATTGGCTCACATGTAGCAAAATGTCTACTGAATATTCCATGCCTCTACTCGGCACATTAGAATGTTTGATTGGTATTGGTTTTTTCTTTCACAAATGGATGCACATCACTTTACTTTTATTGTTGTTTCAAATGGTTTGTGCCTGCTTGCCGTTGGTTATTTTTAGACAGGATACCTGGACTGACTATTTTTTTGTACCAACTTTACTGGGACAATACATCATAAAAAATTGCGTACTTATTTCTGCAGGAATTGTGTTGGGTGCTACACTACGAGGTGGCGCATTGGTAACAAACCCCAACGTTAAAAATGTTTTTAGCGAACAGGAAATCAGCAAATCACAGACCGACCAGTCAAAATAATTTACTTCAAATAACCTGCTCTTTAGGATTAGCACATCTTTAACATCAAAAGGCTTTTCAAAATGGTCTTCCGTTAAATGAAATCATACTTATCGTTTACCTTTAACGTACAAAATTATTTAAAATGAAAACCATTTTACTTTTATTGGCTGTTATCACCTTAGCATCCTGTAGCACTATTTACAAAAGTGGACAAACGCCAGATGATTTGTATTATGCAAAACCAAAAGAAGCCGTTGCTGTTAAAAAAAGCAACAGATATGAACGACTGGACAATGTGTATGAAGAAAGGCAAATAAGAATGGCGGTATACGATTATCGCTGGCGCTCATTGGATGCACGATATGATTACGATTATACTTATTCTCCTTACAATTATGGCTATAACTACGGCTATTATTACAATCCTTATTATTGTTCGTACCCGGTGTATGGCCAAAGCGTTGTTTTTGTAAATCCAAAAAATACCACCATCCGCAAATCAAATCTTGCCTCTTACAATAATACCATTACAACAACCTATACAGTACCTAAAGGTGCAAACAATACAGGAACAAGAACCGTGATAAGAGGTTACAACAATAGCAACAACCAGCCCGTAAGAAATAACACTTATAATAATCCGGTTTATAACGGAGCGAGGTCTTACTCTGATGCACCTGCTAACGGCAACAGCAATACTGGTGGCAGTGCGCCAGCCTCTACAGGCTCGAGCATATCAAGACCGACAAGAGGACAATAGTTTTTTAGCGTTCATTCTTCAAAACTTGCTTTTACAAAAAGGGAATATAACTTCTATGCAAAAAATCTTAACAGCAGTATTTTTATTAGTTGCCACAAACACATTTGCGCAGGTACCTGAAGATGCCGTTCGTTTTAGCTGGTACCCTCAAAATGGTACAGCTCGTGCGTTAGCTATTGGTGGTGCAATTGGTTCCCTTGGCGGTGATATTACTTCTAACTTTGTAAACCCAGCCGGTATTGGTTTTTATAGAACAAACGAAGCAACAATCAGTTCAGGCTTTGCACTTAGCAGCATAAAAACAAATTACCGATCAACGACACTCACAGAAAAAAAACAGGCCTATAACTTTGCTCCCGCTGGTGTTGTAATAGCAGTGCCCAATTATTTTGACGAGAAAAAAAGCAGTGCTTTTTCGTTTGCCGTTACGCAAAATGCAAATTTTAATAACATAGTACATTTTAGAGGGCTTAACAACTACAGTTCTTACAGCGAGCAGTTTGCCGAAGAATTCTCAGGATTGAAAACTAGCATCGACAATGTGTTAAACAGCAACAGCATTGCGCCGTTCACAGCGGCCACTGCACTCTATACTTATTTAATTGATACAGTTTCAAACGGCGGTGTAACAATTGTAAAAGGAGCACCGGAATATATTTTAGATGCAGGCCAGGCTTTGCAGCAGGAAATGACAAAAACAACAAAAGGGGGTTTTTACGAACTTGCCTTTACCTATGCAGGTACTGATTATAAAAAAATTTTTTGGGGCGTTTCGCTTGGGATTCCGATTATAAATTATGAAAGCAATACTGTATTCTCTGAAACCGACACTTCTGCAAATACAAACAACCGCTTTAAGTCATTTTCGTTTAATGATAATTTTACAACAAAAGGCGCAGGTTTAAATGCAAAAATCGGTGTTATTTACCGGCCACAGGATTATATCAGAATAGGCCTTGCGGTGCACACGCCAAGTTATATGGCCTTGTCAGACTCAAGGCAAACATCTCTGCAAACAGAACTTGAAAACCCTGTTGGAAATTTCAATGTATCATCTGATATCTTCACAGAAGGAAAACGTGGTGTTGCCCGCTATATTCAATCTTCTCCCTTAAAAATAATTGCAAGTGGCTCTTATGTTTTTAGAGAAGTAGAAGATGTTACAAAACAAAAAGGTTTTATTTCTGCAGATATAGAATTTGTAAATCATAAAGGCTCCCGTTTCAGCAGCGATGCAGAGAAGCCAACTGTAGACGACCAGGCATATTATAAAAGCCTGAACAATGTTGTAAAAGATATTTACAAAGGCAATATAAATGCAAAACTTGGTGGCGAGGTAAAATTTAATACCATAATGGCCAGGCTTGGGTTTGGGTATTATGGTAGCCCATACAAAGACCAACCCGTAAAGGCAAATAAAACGACCATGAGTGGTGGCTTGGGTTACCGCAACAAAGGTTTTTTTGTAGACCTCACTTACGTTTATTTGGTTAACAACGCCTTTAATATTCCCTACCGCGTGCAGAATTTGCAGAACGTATATGCAGCCATTAAACAACAAACGAGTAATGTGGTTGCTACTGTTGGTGTAAAATTCTAATGAAACTTTTTCACTATTTCTTTATGCAGTTTTCTAAATATGGTACTACCTCCTCTTGGGTTAACCACATAAATTCATCGTCTTTTTTAAACCAGGTAAGTTGCCTTTTGGCATAATGCCTGCTGTTTTGCTTTATTAATTCAAAGGCTCTTTCCTGGCTTATTTCTCCCTCAAAATATTGAAATAATTCTTTGTATCCCACCGTTTGTAAAGCATTTAACGATTTAAAAGGTAAAAGACTTTTTGCTTCATCTTCCAACCCCGTTGCCTGCATAGCATCTACACGGCCGTTTATACGATTATATAAAACATGGCGTGGCAAAGTAAGCCCTATTTTTATTATATTGAAAGGCCGTTGCTTTTTTTCTCCTTTTTGGAGTGTGATTATAGACTTACCCGTCGTAATAAAAACTTCCAATGCACGTAATAACCTGTGCGGATTTTGCACTTCGCCTTCGGCCCAAAACAGCGGATCAAGTGCCTGTATTTTTTGTTGAAGCCAGGTTATTCCATGTTGATGATAACCAAGAGCTATTTCATTTTTAACTTCCGCGCTTGCTTCTGTAATATCGTCTAATCCATCTGTAAAAGCCTTTATGTACAAACCTGTACCGCCGCAAACAACAGCAATATCATTTTTTTTGAAAATATTTTCTAATGCATCAAGTGCATAGGTTTCAAAATCTGCCACCGTAACTTTTGCCTGTATGCTGTGCGAATTTATAAAGTGATGTTTAACATCAGCTAACTGCGCAATGGTAGGCTTGGCCACGCCAATATTTAGTTCTTTAAAACATTGGCGGCTATCTGCGGAAATAATTTCCGTGTGAAAATGTTTTGCAACTTTTATTGCCAAATCGGTCTTGCCACTTGCTGTAGGCCCGGCTATAATGATACAGGTCTTGTTTATTTTGTAAGAATTCACCAGTGGCTATTCATATTAGTAATTAGCGAAAGAAAATTTAAAAAACGGTCCACTATTATATTGTGGCAATAATTTAGAAAATTCCTAAAAATCTTCCTGCATTTCTGCGCTGCCCTGGTCCGCCTCGTCTGTGCTTTCTTCAGAAGCTTCGACTTCTTCTCCTTCTTCACCAAAGCCATCCTGCATAGCGTCAGATTTTAGATCATACTTTTCTTCCATTTCTGCAAGGCGTTTATCAACCAGTCCTTTTGTACCATATTGGGATGGTGCTATTCCCTCAGTGCGCACACAAACCGGATAGGTAAGTTTTTTATTTTCTTCTTTATCTACATTAATTAATTCCACCATAAAAAGCCAGTGCTTGGTAAAATCGTATTCGTAAATAAACTTTTGGTTAGGATCTTTTATTTCGGTGGCCAACGCGGTATCTTCCATTATCAATGGCTCAGCTCTGTATTCTTTGTCATACTTTTCTACAGAAATTTCGCGACCACGTTGCCAGATGTCATTGCTTCTGTAGAAAGTTGCCTGGTGTTTATTGTCAAACTCATAGGCAATTAAAATTGCTGAATGAAGTTCTTTAAAATTTGCAGTGTGTTTAATTGCAATATCCCTGTACACACTTTCATCTTCCTGTAAATAAACCCTGAATTTTAAAATTGCCATGCAGCGAAATTAATTGTTTTATGTTATGCGACACACCCTGTTTCTTCCAAATTTAGTAAAATTAGGCACTTCACAAAAAATCAATTTAATAGCTCTTTTGCTTTTACAAGCATGAAAGCATGGGCAGCGTCGAAATCGTTGGGTATCTCTCCATCTAAAATGGCATTTCTAATAGCATCCTTTATAAGCCCAACCTCTTTCGAAGGCTTTAGCTGAAAGGTTTCCATAATAATTTCTCCTGTTATGGGCGGTTGCCAGTTACGAAGGTTGTCTCTTTCTTCTACTTCTACACAACGTTTACGAACCATCTCAAAATTTTCTAAAAAGCGTTTTACTTTCTGTTTGTTTTTAGACGTTATGTCGGCATCGCACAATTTCATTAGGCTATCAATATCTTCTCCCGCATCAAACAACAACCGTCGTATAGCGGAGTCAGTAATATTTTCTTTGATAAGGCTAATGGGGCGAAGGTGCATCTCCACCATTTTTTGCACAAACTTCATTTTTTCATTTTGCGGTAGCTTTAGTTGTGCAAAAATCTTAGGCACCATTCTACCGCCTACCGCTTCGTGGCCATGAAAAGTCCAGCCATGGCCTTCTTCAAATTTTTTGGTGTCGGGCTTAGCTATATCGTGCAAAACTGCCGCCCATCGCAACCATAAGTCATCTGTCGTTTGCGCAATATTATCAACCACCTGCAGCGTGTGGTAAAAATTATCTTTATGCCCATAACCATCTACAAATTCAGCACCGGCAAGCGCCACCATTTGTGGGAGAATTATTTGCAGCAATCCTGTTTTGTACAAAAGATCAAAACCTACTGATGGTTTTTTACTCAGCAAAATTTTATTCAATTCATCGGCAATTCTTTCTTTGGTAATAATTTTAATTCGGCTCGCATTGCGAGTTATAGCCTGCAAGGTTTGTGGGTCTATACTAAAATCGAGAGTTGATGCAAAACGAATACCCCGCATCATTCTTAAAGGATCGTCAATAAAAGTCTGATTGGGCTGTTGGGGTGTTTTAATGATCTTGCCTTCAATATCGCTAAGTCCATCAAAAGGGTCATTTATTGCACCAAAATCATGCTCGTTTAAACTAATACCCAGGGCATTAATGGTAAAATCTCTACGAAGCTGGTCGTCTCTTAAAGAGCCTGCTTCTACTGCCGGGTTGCGACTGTCAATATGATAACTTTCCTTTCGGGCACCAACAAATTCAATTTCAGTTTCATCAAATTTTATCTGTGCCGTACCATAGGTTTTAAAGATGTTTATGTGTATATTTTTACCAAATTGTTGTGCCGCTTCTTCTGCCAATGCAATGCCATCTCCTACACATACCACATCTATATCTTTGGTATTTCGACCAAGAATTTTATCCCTTACATATCCGCCAATAATATAACTCTCCACGCCAAGGTTTTTCGCAGCAGTTGCAAGTTTTGTAAAAATGAAAAGTTCATCCACACTGTAATCAAGTTTCATAGGTGCAAAAATAAGAAAAGCAGGTAGGATATAATTTAAATGGGTTTTAGTATCTGCATTTTTGACGAAATAGCAAAATGCTTTTTTCGAGGATTCGCCTACCTTCATATCGTTCAGGTGTAAGGAAAAATAACCCACCACGTATCCAAAATAAAAATTAATGAGAAATAAATTTATTTACGCCGTTGCGTTTTTCTGCTTTTGCACATTTACCACACTACAAGCACAAACCAATTACCCACAAGGATTAAAAGTGGGTGACATAGCACCTGATTTTTCAGCAAAAGACCAGAATGGTAAAATGGTAAGGTTAAAGGACCTGAGAAAAAAAGGGGATGTGGTTATCATTTTTTACCGAGGCCAATGGTGCCCTTTTTGCAACCAGCAGTTAAAAAAAGTAAATAGATCG
>JBJXGJ010000253.1:0-3416 GCA_046153805.1 Ferruginibacter sp.
GCCTTAGTTTGGCTAAAACATTTTGTTCATCAAATAAGCCTGTTATGCTTTTAATTTTCATCTCCATATATTACCAAAATAAAGCCTATATTGGTTTGTATGACATCTTGGTATTAAATAGAGATGCCCTATATTATGTTCTTGATATGTGGGCCAGCCTTTTACTTGCATGGCTTATTATGCATTTATCAGTGCCAAAATGAAACCTATTGATCTGTAAATTTTAAATATCATGCTGGTTATTTAATTTCTCATTTTAGATGCAGTCATTATTCATTATTTTTGCAATAATGACGCAATTATCTACCCTAAACAAATACTTTAAAAAATATAGATATTCGTTTTTTCTAGGAATACTATTTGTAATTCTTACCAACTATTTTAGAATTCTTTCACCACAACTTACCGGGTATGTGGTGAACACTGTGGTTACTGTTTTAAAACAGAAAAATACAGTAATAGATGATGCGCACCTTAAAAATTATGATTTTATAGTGGTACAAATCATTGAATGGTTTAACCATAAAACGTTTCAGACACAGATTTTATACACTGGTTTAATCCTTTTACTGATAGCAATTATTAGTGGTTTTTTTATGTTTTTAATGCGCCAGACGATTATTGTAATGAGCCGCCACATTGAGTTTGACCAAAAGAATGCAATCTTTGCACATTATCAAAAGTTAGATGCCGGCTTTTATAAAACCCACAGCACCGGCGATCTTATGAACAGGATTTCGGAAGATGTGAGCAGGGTAAGAATGTATACCGGACCGGCCATTATGTACTTTATAAATCTGGCTGCTATCATTGGGTTTAGTTTGTATTTTATGATAAGGTCAGATGTTAAGTTGACGATACTGGCACTTTGTCCTTTGCCCATTCTTGCCGTAGCAATTTATTTTGTAAACACCATCATCAACAAAAAAAGCGAACGCATTCAATCCCTATTAAGTGATCTAACAACCAATGCACATGAATCTTATTCAGGCATTAGGGTCATTAAATCATTTGTACAGGAAACTGCCATGCTCAATTTTTTTAGAGTAAACAGTGAAGCTTATCGTGGCAATGCTTTGAGTTTAGCCAAAACGGAGGCTATTTATTTCCCGTCTATGGGTTTGCTTATTGGCTTTAGTACCCTCATTACAATATTGGTAGGAGGGCTAGATGTAGTAAATAATGTTGAGGGTGCATCTGTAGGTAAAATAGCTGAATTTGTTTTATACATTCAAATGCTCACATTTCCGGTAAGTGCGATTGGGTGGACTGCGAGCATGACCCAACGTGCAGTAGCATCCCAAAAGCGAATCAATGAATTTTTATTGACTACGCCTGTAATTAAAGATGCCCATAATTCAAAAGATGTGAAGTTGCAAGGAAATATTCTGTTTGACAATGTAAATTTTACTTATCCGCATACTGGCATACATGCTATAAAAAACTTTTCTCTGCAAATAAACAAAGGCGAAAAAATAGCCATTATTGGAAAAACCGGTTGTGGTAAAAGTACTATTGCACAGCTCATGCTGCGCATGTATGATGTACAAACGGGTACTATCACTTACGATGCTGTGGCAATAAAACACATAAAGACGCAAAGCATCAGATCGCAGATAAGTTATGTGCCGCAGGATGTATTTTTGTTTAGTGAAGCTGTGAAAAATAACATTCGTTTTGGCGAAAAAAATGCAAGTGACGAAGCTGTTTACGAGGCAGCAAAACAAGCTAGTATATTTAGCGAAATAAATAATTTTTATGAAAAATTTGAAACTATGGTGGGTGAGCGAGGTGTTACATTAAGTGGTGGCCAAAAACAAAGAATATCAAGTGCCAGAGCATTAATAAAAAAACCGGAAATAGTTTTGTTTGACGACTGCTTAAGTGCAGTAGATGCCAGGACAGAAAATGAAGTAATTGGAAATTTATATAATTATTTAAAAGACAAGACAGCTGTAATCATTACACACCGTATATTTTCTCTTTTTAAGTTTGATAAAATAGTTGTAATGGATGATGGCAACATTGCAGAACAGGGTACACATGAAACGTTAATGCACTTAAAAGGAATGTACTTTGAGATGTATCATAAACAACAGGAAACAGAACATCTCAATTGATAAAGGGCTTGAAAAAAACCATTCGCACGATTCTTTTTTAGTGCGATATAAATTTTGCAATTTCAAAAACAATTTTATCTTTGTCAGAGACATTTATTAAACAATTCATTTTAAACAAAACAAAGAAAGTGGCGTACGAACAAAACGAGAACAACGACAGAAAACAGGAAAGCGTTTATAGCAAACGTATCAAAGCTGGCAAACGCAGAACTTATTTTTTTGATGTAAGAGAAACCCGTGGAAGCGATTTTTACCTGACCATCACAGAGAGCCGTAAAAGATTTGATTCAGATGGGTATGACCGTCATAAGATATTTGTTTACAAAGAAGATTTTAATAAATTTATTAAAGGCTTGAATGAAGCGGTTGATTATGTAAAGACAGACCTGATGCCCGATTTTGATTTTGATGCATTTAACCACGATACACCGTATGAAGGTGGCGAAGACCAACAAGTAGCGGCTTCTGAAAATGCACCAACAATGCATGGGGAAGCAACCGAAGAAGTTGCAACAGCAAAACTTACAGAAACAGCACATGAAGAACCTGCTGTACCGCTCGACAACGGAAGTACAGAAGAAGTGGACAAATGGTAATTTTAAAATATTGACTTTAAAACCTCTTAGAAATAGGAGGTTTTTTTATGTGTGTCAGGCATGTTCATTAGCTATAGGGTGCAAGTCCCGAACGAGAGTTGTAGTGCTTATCGTTAGCCAAGCGCAAGGGTGTCCAATGTGAAGTGGAATCTGAAAGAAGCGGGCGGCAAATATTCGCCCTTACGAACAGAAACTAAATACAAGGCGTTGCAATTTGGGTGATGCTGCATAAGAAGCAAAAGCCCTACACTACACCGAAGATTGCGGCGTAAATTTAGAGGGGACATGAATAGAAAGCTAATGGGCTTACCCTGAGAGAACTGACAATACGCAGTCGGATATACGAACGAGTGTAAAAGATGCCACTATTAATAAAGTTCAAAAGACGATATTACTAGCTATTATCAGTAGTCAGCAGAGGTCATAGTATTGTGGAAACGAGCCGAAAAAAAAATCGGAGGACTCACCCAAACAAGAAGGACTGAATGTTAGAATAAGGTGAAAGATTTACAATGTTTTTGAGTGAAGCAATTAATCAACCGAACCCCATAAGCGAACTACTTACTTGAAGAAAGGGCAGTACCCAACAATAAAAAGTAAGAGGAGTTGAGCCAAGCACAGATACAGTAAAACAGTAGCCCTGTAAAAGAAAAGCGGTATTATCACAATCGTACCACGTTGCAGACATCATTATTCTAAC
>JBJXGJ010000254.1:0-15086 GCA_046153805.1 Ferruginibacter sp.
TTTAGAAGGATAGCCATAAATCTAAATTACAATTTTGAATGATTATAATTTAAACTGCTGTTATTTAAGATACTTTTTTAACTCCATCAGAGCGCCATGTCAGTAGCCAGACAATGAATTTAATAAAGCAGAGCTCCGTCGGAGCGACATGTAAAAAACCTTCCCACAATAAAAGCCTATCAGAATAAAATCTAAGAAATGCCAAATGCCAAATAATAAATTCTTGATATCTACCTTTGCAAAAACAACAACATGAGCAAACAGCAAGTTTTACTACAACAAATTACCGATGCTGTTGAAAGCAACACCCTTTTAAAAATTACGCTTGGCAATAAAAGAGATAAAACAACAGACCTTAAAAACGTTTTTATTAAAGCTGTATTAATAAAAGAACAACCCCATTTATCCTTTATATATCGCCACACCACAAAAGATATTACCAAAAACTTTGTACTTACAGAAGCAATAAAAGTTACAAGAGAATTGCTTGAAACCAGTTTTTATAATGCAGATGTTTATACCAGCACGAACACTATCTATTACAGCATTGTAAACGATGGCAAAGAAAAACTGGTCACGAAAAACAACGATGTAATACAAGAAGTACAATCGCTTTCACACGATAAACAGAAAAACAGAATAATACAAAAAAAAGCTGTCTATTTAAATTCACTAGGCATTACATCTGCCGAAGGAAATGTGAAAAAAGAGATGCAGCATAAATACAAACAAATAAACCGCTATGTTGAAATTATTGAAGGCATTTTAAAAGATGCCGTAATTGAAAAAGATTTTTCAGTTGTAGATATGGGCAGCGGAAAAGGGTATCTCACTTTTGCCTTGTACGATTATTTACAACATAAATATGATGCTGTAAAAGTTACCGGTATTGAAATGCGAGAAGACCTTGTATTAAAATGCAACGACATTGCAGCACAAACAAATTATACCAATTTACATTTTGAAAGAGGAAGTATAAATGAAACGCCACTTGCTGCTATAGATATGCTGATAGCCTTACACGCCTGCGATACCGCCACTGACGATGCCATTGCTAAGGGCATAAAAGCAAATGCAAAATATATTATTTGCGCCCCTTGCTGCCACAAACAAGTACGCAGGCAAATGGCACCAAACAATGCTTTAAAACTTATCACCAAACATGGCATCTTAATGGAACGCCAGGCAGAAATGGTGACAGATACCATTCGTGCTTTGGTGCTTGAGGCTTATGGTTATAAAACAAAAGTGTTTGATTTTATTGAGGAAGAAGACACGCCAAAAAATGTATTGATTGTCGGCACAAAAAATAATTTATCCGAAAATATTTTCAAAGAAAATATGGATAAGGTGCAGGAATTGAAAAATATGTTTGGTATAAAAGAGCATTATTTGGAAGGGGTTGTGTAAGATAATGACTTAGTTAAGGTTTAAGGTGCATAATTTTTTGGCTTTCACCGACCTTTAAGTCGGTGAAAAAGTGTCTACTACAAAATGGGCTTCAGCCCCAAGTACCATGGTATAGAGAATGAGGCCTCTCCTATTATTTTTATTTTATCCCTGTGCTGAACCACAGGACAATTAATAAACTTAAACTGATTGCATTACCCTTCAAAAGATTTAGAAGGCTTTCTGTAACTTCATTGCATGGCTGCTGGAAATACGCAAAACCGAACGCTCGGTTTATTTCAATCTACTGTTTTAAATATGATAGACATGGTGGGAATTGGTCCGTTTATAACCATGCCTATTGTTATTGGCTTGTTGGGCGGGATGTATCTATGGGCTTGGGTTGCAGGTGCAGTATTATCGTTTGTAGATGCTATGATCTGGAGTGAACTTGGTGCTGCATATCCACTTGCAGGTGGCAGTTACAATTTTTTAAAAGTCGCATACGGTGAAAAAGGCCCAGGCAAAATGATGAGCTTTTTATACGTGTGGCAAACGATTATTCAAGCACCTCTGGTTGCCGCTTCTGCCGCCATTGGCTTTGCCCAATATTTTATTTACTTGGTGCCATTGGAAGTATGGCAACAAAAAGCACTCAGTGGTGCCGTCATAATTTTTGTAACATTTTTATTGTATAGAAAAATTGAAAGCATTGGTAAAATTGGGGTGTTACTTTGGCTGGGTGTGGTAGGCACTTTGGGCTGGATAATTTTTGGCGGAATTGCTCACGGAAATTTTACCGCTCCAATTTTTAATGCCGCAGATTCATTTAGTTTTAATGCCATTGCATCCTTTTTATTTGGGCAGGCATGTGTAAAAACGATTTACAGTTATTTGGGTTATTATAATGTTTGCCACTTGGGTGGTGAAATAAAAAACCCGGGTAAAAATATTCCACGCAGCATGTTTATTTCCATCATTGCTATTGCTGTTTTGTATCTGGCAATGAACATCAGCGTAACAAGCGTAATACCCTGGCAGGAAATAAAAGCATGGCACGATGCAGACATAAATAATTTTGTGATAAGCACATTCATTGAAAGACTCTACGGGCATACCGCCGGCATAATAATAACCATAATGGTTCTGTGGGTAGCACTTGCCTCTTTATTTGCTGTGATGCTTGGCTACAGCCGTGTACCATTTGCTGCCGCACAAGATGGGGCATTCTTTAAAATTTTTGCAAAGCTGCATCCCACAAAAAACTTCCCTTATGTATCCTTATTAATTTTAGCTGGTTTTGCTTTTGTATTCAGTCTGCTTTTTAGAATGGGCGATGTAATTAGTGGGATATTAGCAATGCGAATAATGGTTCAGTTTATTGGGCAAGGTGTGGGATTAATGCTACTTCGCAAAAGAAAAGGAACTGCCGGTTTACCTTTTAAAATGCCACTGTATCCTTTGCCGGTTGTTGTAGCAATATTGATGTGGCTGTTTGTTTTTTACGCAACAGGTATAGCAATAATTTTAAGCTTTGTCGCAGTCTTGTTCAGTGGCATAATTGTGTATTTGGTAAAAGCAAACTTGAATAGGGAATGGCCGTTTCCAAGAAATTAAAAACATAGTTCACGAAGTATTTTGCCTAAGGGCCAAAGGATAAATGGCTTGGGAGAATTATGTAGTCGGTATTCATTTTTGATATAGATTTACAAAACAATTATACAATATGCCTGTTATTTCTATGTTTTACGGTATTATTATTTCCATGTACTATTTAGATACAAAACAACATAATTTACCACACATTCATGTATCTTACTCCGATTTTTCAGCGGTTTTCAGTTTACCTGATGGTAATTTACTTGAAGGTAACTTTCCATCCAATAAAACAAAACTGGTACTTGCATGGATAGAACTTAGGCAGGAGGAACTAATGGCTGACTGGAAACTGGCGGCAGCAGGCGATAAAATTTTTAGGATTGACCCATTAAAATAAAAAAATGAATCCCAGAATAATAGTTGTTAAACCTCTTGATAATTTTTTACTTCATTTAAAGTTTACTGATCACAGCATCCGAGAATTTGATATGAAACCGTACCTGCAGTATCCTGCTTTTGAAGATTTGAAGGAAGAAAATGTTTTTAAAAATGTAACACTTTTTTTAGGAACAGTAAAATGGAACGATGACATTGATATGTCACCAGACACTTTATTTTTGGAAAGCAAATTAATTTCTTTGTAATAAAAAACCCTGCAAAAAATTTACAGGGTTCAAAATAAAATTAGACTTTCTACAACGCTCCCACTTCCGCCATATCAGGAATATCAGCAGCTTTGTAATTACCTGCATCTAACTTTTTCTTCGTTTCTTCAAATGCTTTTAAGGTGATATCTATCTCTTCAAAACTGTGTGAAGCTGTCGGAATCAAACGATAAATAATGTCGCCTTTTGGTATTACCGGGTAAACAACGATGCTGCAAAAAATACCGTAATTTTCTCTCAAGTCCATCACCATTTGTGTGGCTTCAGGTACATCTCCTTTCATGTAAATTGGCGTAACCGGGCTGTTGGTATCGCCAATATCAAAACCTTTGACTTTTAAACCTGTTTGTAAACGCTCCACATTTGCCCAAAGTTTTTCACGCAACTCGGGCATCGAGATCGCCATTTCCATACGCTTCAGCATACCTTCTACAATTAACAGCGGTAGGCTTTTAGCAAATATTTGAGACCTTGTATTGTACCTCAAATATTTTAATACAGATTTTGGTCCGCTTATAAATGCGCCAATGCTTCCCATACTTTTTACAAACGTGCTAAAATACAAATCAATCTGGTCCTGCACACCTTGGGCTTCATCTGCCCCAGCACCGGTTGGTCCCATATAACCAAAACCATGTGCATCATCTATCAAAATTCTAAAACCATATTTTTGTTTCAGCGCAACAATTTCTTTCAAAATTCCCTGCTCACCATCCATACCAAAAACACCTTCGGTAATAACCAAAACACCACCGCCGTTTTTTTCTGCCAATGCTTTTGCACGTACAAGTTGCTTTTCGCAATCTTCAATATCGTTGTGCTTAAATGCAAAACGGTTACCCATGTGCAGGCGCACGCCGTCTACAATACATGCATGTGCTTCCGCATCATACACGATCACATCACGGCGGTTTACTAATGCATCAATACAACTCATTATACCCTGGTAACCAAAATTGAGCAACATCGTATCTTCTCTGCGCACATATTTGCTTATTACTTTTTCCAGTTCTTCATGCTTAGCGGTATTTCCGCTCATCATACGGGCGCCCATTGGGTTCCCCATACCATAAGTCGCAGCAGCTTCTGCATCTATCTTACGCACTTCAGGATGGTTCACCAAACCTAAATAATTATTTAAACTCCATACAATTACTTCCTTCCCTCTAAACTGCATACGAGGCCCCAATTCTCCTTCAAGTTTTGGAAATGCAAAATATCCATGAGCTCTATCCATGTGCTGACCAATAGGTCCGCCATCCTTCACTAATTTATCAAAAACATCTATCATATATTGCTTTTTTTAATGCTGCGAAGGTAAATAATATCGGTGGTAGTTCAAAGGGGGAAAGGTTTAAAGTTGAAGGTTTAAAGTTCGAGGTTTGTTAAGCTCAAGGTGCTTTCAAGAATTAGGAGTCCAAGTTTTAAACTTAAAATTTAATCTCTTTTTTCTTAGGGGCTGTGAAATGAAAACAATAACCGGCATTTGTTCGCTGCCCGTCTCCAATCTTTTTTTGCCTCAAAGGCAGGCAAAAAAAGGATTTGCGCCTAAGCAGCGCAGCCATTCACCTTTTGTTTTTCAATTAAACAATACCTCAAGGTTTATATTATTTCAGAAAATTACTACAAACCCTCATATTTTCTTAACCCTACAATCAGCTCGCAATTTGTAGATTTGCAAAAAATCATATTCATCGCATGAAAGTTATTTTTTCTTTAATCGCAATCTTTTCTTTTTCCCAAACTATTCAAGCACAAAAAAATACCGTTCCAAGCAACCAAATCAATCGCCCAAAAATAGTAGTTGGGATTGTAATAGATCAAATGCGCTGGGATTATTTATATCGTTATTACAACCGATACGGCAAAGGCGGTTTTAAAAAATTAATTACACAAGGCTACAGTTTTGAAAATACAATGATACCTTATATGCCCACATACACTGCTGTTGGCCATACAACCATTTTTACCGGCGGCATCCCTGCTATACATGGCATAGTGGGAAACAACTGGTACGAAAAAAGCATCAAAAAAAACATGTACTGCACAGATGACAGTACGGTAGCCGGCGTAGGCAATAATGATAATGCGGGCAAAATGAGCCCACGAAATTTGTGGGCCACCACAGTTACAGATGAACTGAGACTAAGTACAAATTTTGAAAGCAAAGTAATAGGCATCGCATTAAAAGACAGAGGCGCTATCTTACCGGCGGGGCACAGTGCCAACGCCGCATATTGGTATGATGAAAAAACCGGTAAATGGATTACGAGCAATTATTACATGCAACAATTGCCTGAATGGGTAAACACATTTAATGCAAAAGACGAAGCAGGAACCATGATGAAAACCGACTGGAACACTTTGTACCCTATAACTACCTACACACAAAGCACGGCAGATAATCAGGAATATGAATCGGCATTATCGGGTTTAACGTCCCCTACATTCCCACATAAATTATCTACTATAAACAGTGTAAAGTATAGCACATTTAAGTACACACCTTATGCAGCTACTTATACTTTTAATTTTGCAAAAGCGGCCATTGTAAATGAAAACTTAGGTAGCAGCAAAGCCACAGATTTTTTAACCATTAGTGTATCTTCTACCGATTATATGGGTCACAGTTTTGGACCAAACTCTATTGAAGCGGAAGATACTTACCTGCGCCTTGATAAAGACATAGAAAATTTTTTAAATGACCTTGATGTAAGATTTGGTAAAAATAATTACCTCGTTTTTTTAAGTGCCGACCATGGTGCAGCGCATGTTCCGGCTTTTTTAAAAGAGCATAAAATTGATGCAGGTGTGTTTAGCGATTTTGCCATTAACCAGCAGCTAAATAAAATGGTACAGGATAGTTTTGGTGTAGCCCGGAATATACTTTCTGTACAGAATTACGAAATTTACATGGATTTGATTGCACTTAAAAACAACGGAAAAGATATTGCATCGGTAAAAGAAGCAATCATACAAAATTTAAAAAGTATGCCCTTTGTTACCAGTGCTTTTGAAACAGAGAAAATTGCAACAACCGTATTGGCAGAGCCTTTAAAAACTATGCTAACCAATGGGTACACCTCAAGCAGAAGTGGCGATATAATGTTCTTAGTAAAACCGGGTTATTTTGATGGAGGTTTAAAAGGAACTACACACGGTTTATGGAACCCATATGACACACATATACCTTTGTTATTTTACGGATGGAATATAAAACCGGGTAAGACAAACAGAGAAGTTTACATGACAGATATTGCACCAACAATTGCAGCCATGTTACACATTCAAATGCCATCGGGCAGCGTGGGTAAGGTTTTGCAAGAAGTAGTTAAGTGATAAGTAGATTGAGATCAAAATATATCCCTCACATCAAAATCCAATTCTGGAAAAAGGGGGCTCTTCATTTTATCATCTTCAATTAATGGTTTTAAGCCAATAAATTTTTCATTTTGTGATGTATAAATAAATATACTTTTTTCAGCAGGCTCAACAATCCAATATTCTTTCACGCCATTTTCCTCATAGAGATCAAACTTTATTCCCATTTCTTTTTTTGAATTGCCCGGCGATAAAATTTCAACAATTAAATCCGGTGCTCCGTTACAGCCTCTATCATCCAACTTATTTTCATCACATATTACACTTAGGTCAGGTTGTACAACAGTAATAACTTTAGTATCGTTGGATTTAGTTTTTACTAATCTTACATCAAACGGAGCGGAATATAATTTACATGCATTATTTCTAAAATAGTTCCATAAAAAACCATTTAAGTTTATAGAAATTTCCTGATGGTTCCTGTTTGGCGCAGGACTCATTCTAAAAATTCTTCCCTTAAACAATTCAACTCTTTCATTAAACTTCCACTTTAAATAATCAGCATAAGTGTAAGAACCGTTAGGGTCAAGTTGGTTTATATCAGTTATAACATCATTCATTAATACCTTATTTAATTTTAAAGGTAACTTAATTCGATTCAGTTAGAGTTTGTCTCAAAAGTAATTTAGGGCTTTTAGAATGATTTAAATGGAATTTTCCCCCACCACCTGCTCTAATAAAAAGAGGCTGTCCCTTATTTTTGAGACAGCCCCTTTGTTGGGTTACCAGGGTTCGAACCTAGACAAACAGAATCAAAATCTGTTGTGCTACCGTTACACCATAACCCAATCTTTCACCCATTCTTTCGTTTGGGAGTGCAAAAATAGGGATTTATAAAAAAAGCCCAAACTATTTTTTTAATTATTTTATTCGCTGTCTTCTTTTTCTTTTAGAGACCTTATTAGATCTATTGCTTCTGCAACCACATCGCACATTATTGTTATTAGAGACCCAGGTTTTGCATTGTTGTATGCGTGCATGATTGCCTGTTTTTCATTTAATATAACTGTTACCGGAATTTTCTTTTCCTTATTCAACTTAATACCTTCAATAAGCAATTCCACAATATTTTCGGCGGTACGGCCACGCAGGTGCTTATCTTGCCTTATAATGATTTCATCAAAATATTTTGCAGAAATTTCGCCGAGTTCTCTGATATCTTCATCTCTCCTATCGCCAGTTCCGCTAATAATACCAACCTTAGGCGAACCTTCCATTTTACCAACAAAATCGCAAAGCAACTGAAGGCCTGCCGGGTTGTGGGCAAAATCTGCCAGAAAATTAAAATGTTTAAATTGAAAAAGATTCAAACGACCCGGTGTTTGTGTGGCAGAAGGGATAAAGGTTTCTAGCGCAAGTTTAATATCTGCCACTTTAATATTTCTGTATAAATAAGTAGCAAGGATAGCGGGAAGTGCATTCATTACGTTATGCAAGGCTTTGCCTCCGTAAGTGATGGGAATATTGGCCACTTTTTCTACCCTTATTTTCCATGTGCCTTTCATAATGGTTACATACCCATTTTCAAAAACTGAAGCAAGTCCGCCCGTTTTACAGTGCTTTATCACCCTTGGGTTATTTTCATCCATACTAAAAAGGGCAATATTACATTTCAGGTCTTTGCGCATATCATATACCAAATCGTCGTCGGCATTTAAAATAGCGTAGCCGTGCTTAAAAACTGTTTCAGGCACTACGGATTTAACCCTCGCCATTTGCTGAAGGTTGTCAATACCGCCAAGGCCCATGTGGTCTGCTGTTACGTTGGTAACAATGGCAATATCACAGTTTCTAAACGCCAATCCCGTGCGCAAAATGCCGCCTCTTGCCGATTCCAACACTGCGAAATCTACCGTTGGATCTTTTAAAACGAAATGGGCTGATGCCGGGCCCGTGCAATCGCCCTTCATCATCATCTGGTTTTGTATATATACGCCATCGCTTGTAGTATAGCCTACTTTATAGCCTGCGGCTTTTGCAATATGTGCTACAAGCCTTGTGGTGGTTGTTTTACCATTGGTACCTGTAATGGCAATTATTGGAATGCGCCCGGTGTTTTCTTTTGGAAAAAGCATATCTATTACCGGCTCTGCCACGTTTCTGGCAATGCCTTCTGATGGCTCAATGTGCATACGAAAACCAGGTGCGGCATTTACTTCGAGCACAGCGCCTCCGTTTTCTGTAATCGGTAGTTTTAAATTGGGTGCCATTATATCAATACCGCAAATATCGAGGCCAATTATTTTGCTGATTCTTTCCGCCATTAAAATATTGGATGGATGTACTTCATCGGTAACATCTGTAGAAGTGCCGCCTGTGCTGAGGTTGGCGGTTGGCTTTACGAGTACCAGCTCTTCCTTGGGTGGCACGGTTTCGAGCGTATATCCTCTGTCGTCAAGCACTTTTCGGGTAAAGTCATCAATTTTTATCTGGGTAAGCACTTTTTCGTGCCCGTACCCACGCCGCTCATCTTTATTCGTTTCTTCTATTAACCATTCAATGGTATGTTCACCATCACCCATCACAGAGGCGGGCGTGCGCAAAGCAGCACAAACAAATTTATAATTTACACAGAGCAGCCTAAAATCGTAGCCGGTAATAAATTTTTCAACAATTACATTTCTTCCATATTTTTGGGCAGCTTCCATCGCAGTAAGTGCCTGCTCATAGTTAATAATGTTGGTGGTGGCTCCTTTACCATGGTTACCGTTAAGCGGTTTTAGCACACATGGATAGCCAATACTTTCAATGGCATCAAGCAATTCATCTTCTCCCCTGATAATGCTTCCATTGGGTGCAGGTATCTCCGCTTCCTGAAGCAGTCTTTTTGTTTCGTCTTTATTCCCAGCCAAATCTACGCCAATGCAACTTGTAGTGCCGGCAATAGTTGCCCTTATTCTTTGTTGGTTGATGCCATACCCAAGCTGTACCAGACTGCTTTTATTGAGCCGTATAAATGGAATACCTCTTTTGGCAGCTTCCTCTATAATACAGCCTGTGCTTGGTCCAAGTCTTGTTTCTTCCCTAAGTTCCCGCATTACCTGAATGTCATAAGTAATATCGTAGGCTGTACCCGCAATTAAATGTTCGCATAACCGAAAAGCGGCTTTTGCAGCATATAAGCCAACTGCTTCTTCCATATAATCAAATACCACATAATATTCACCTTCTTTGCCGGTACCTCTTGTACGGCCAAAGCCAAGATCCATGCCTGCAAGTGTTTGCAACTCCAAAGCAATATGTTCTATTACATGCCCCATCCATGTTCCTTCATCTACTCTTTCAAAAAAACCACCGGGCTTTAGCTCGCTGCACCTGTGCTCGTATAATGTAGGCAATACTTTTTCCAGATTTTCCCTAAACCCTTCTACCTTATTTGTAGGTTTATACTCCATTTCTTCGAGATCCAGTTTCATCTGTATCAGCTTTCCTCTGCGTATGCTCCAATAATTAGGTCCTCTCAAGGCTTTAAGTTCTACAATCTTCATGTTAATAATATTTCTAGCTGATTAATGCTGGTACAAAAAAAGGAAATTAGTGAAATGAATCTGTATTTCAAAAAAAGAAAGCATGTTCTAAAAAACGAGATCTGTTTAACGACCTGTTAATTTCATTGAAAATGTAACAAAGTATTTTTTTAGCATTCATAAGCAGCATATTTTTAGCCTACCAATCTTTTAAGATAACTTTACAGCCTATGAAAGTGATTGTATGCTTCTTACTCTTTTTATGCAATTTTATTGTTCTTAAAACAAAGGCACAATGCACCACTTTAGGGCAAACGCCGGCAACGGCTTTTCCGGTTTGTGGAGAAGATGAATTTGACCAAGAAAATGTCCCCATTTGCACAAATGGTAATTTGTTTGTACCCGGTTGTTCGGGAAGAGATGGGATACGATATGAAGATAAAAATCCATTCTGGTATAAATTCACTTGTTTTGCTGCTGGAACTTTAGGTTTTCGAATAACCCCTTTGGAGCCAGCTGATGATTATGACTGGCAACTATTTGACGTAACAGGGCAAAATCCAAATGCAGTATTTACAAATAATAATTTAGTAATCGCTTCTAATTGGTCTGCCAGACCAAATGACACCGGCACTTCTGGTAACGCTAATAACCAACATGTATGTGCTACAACAAATAATTACAATGGTCCAAATTTTTCAAGATACCCCAATTTAATTTTAGGGCACGAATACCTATTAATGATTAGCCATTTTGAGGATTCACAGGAGGGATACTCTTTATCATTCGGTGGTGGTACTGCCAGTATTACTGACCCATTGCTTCCTAAATTATTAAGTGCATCAGCTCCTTGCGACGGCACAGAAATAAGAATAAGAACAAATAAAAAAATGAAATGTAACAGCCTTGCGGCAGATGGTTCAGACTTTACTGTAATTGCACCAAACGGTACGCTTATTATCCCCACTAGCGCAACGACTGTGCAATGCAGCACCGGTTTTGATCTTGATTCTGTTTCTATATTTTTAGCAAGTGCACTAACACCGGGCACATACAAAGTAAAAGCTAAAAACGGCACTGACGGAAATACTTTAAAGGATAACTGCGATAGATTGGTATCCGTGGGAGACTCTGTAACCTTTACCGTTTTTCCACTTCTTCCTACGCCGATGGATAGCCTTACAACACCAAAATGCGTCCCTCAAACACTCGAACTTGTTTTTAGAAAAAGAATTAAATGCAGCAGCATAGACCCTGCCGGCGGCGACTTTTTTATTACGGGTTCTTACCCAATAAATATTACCGGCGCAACCGGCAATTGTATAAACGGCGTTGCAGATAAAATTATTCTGCAACTAAGTTCACCCCCACTTGTGAACGGAAATTTTACCGTGAATTTAAGAACCGGGCCTGATGGAAATACCCTGCTCGATGAATGTGATGTACAAACACCGTTGCCGGACGATGTAACATTTGTAATTAAGGATACAGTGAATGCAGATTTTGGAAAAACCATTGAATACACCTGTGCTATAAATACTGTGAGGTATACACACAGTGGCGCCAATGCTGTAAGTACCTGGCAGTGGACCTTTGGATCTGCGCCAAAAAACGCTACCCAAAACCCTGTAATAACTTATACCAATTTTGAACCCAAGACAACAACACTCATTGTAAGCAACGGGGTATGTTCCGATACAAGTAAACAACAAATAATTTTTGCAAATTATCTTAAAGCTGATTTTGAAGTAACCACTTTAATTTGTCCTAACAAAAAAGTTGATTTTAAAAATAAAAGTATTGGTACCATCACAAATTGGAAATGGACTTTTGGGAACGGTAACATGTCAACACAAAAAAATCCGCTACCACAACTCTATGTTCCTTTGGTTGCGAGCGATTACAATTCATCGCCCGAATTAATTATACAAAATGATTTTGGGTGCTTTGACACCATTACGAAACCTGTTCAGGTTTTGTACAGTTGTTTTATTGCAGTACCGAGTGCATTTACACCGAATGGCGATGGGCTCAACGATTTCTTGTACCCTTTAAAAGCTTATAAAAGCACCAACCTTAATTTTAGCATTTACAACAGACTTGGGCAACGTGTTTTTTACAGCAACAGCTGGCTTAATAAGTGGGATGGAAAATTAAAAGGCATACCGCAAGACCCCGGTACTTATGTTTGGACACTTGATTATTTTAATAGTGAAGAAGGCAAACGGGTTGTTGAAAAAGGCACAAGTATTTTGATAAGATGATGTGAAGGGTTGAAGGTTCATGGTTGATGGTTGATGGTTCAAGGCTGGAGTATTAAATTGATAATTTAATTCTATTTAACTGAGAGTTTTGAATTGAAAAATTTAAACAATAATTATTGAACATTTGTTTTTTTGATAGAAATAATAAGCGTCGCCACGTCGTTTGCACCCACTTACTTATTATAATGTAGTTTTGAATTGATCACCTTATCAATTATATATTAATCATTATGCAGCATCCTCCAGTTTATTACGGCGACTATTTAGAATTAGATAAAATTATTGAAGCGCAACAACCTGTAAGTTTTAAAGAAGGAAACGAACCCGCACACGATGAAATGCTTTTCATCATAATACACCAAGCTTATGAGTTGTGGTTTAAGCAAATTTTATTTGAAGTAAATTCTGTAACAGATATAATGGCTAAAACAGCCATGGATGACAATTCTACCGATTTGCAAACGGTGGTGCATAGGCTACAAAGGGTTAGTACTATTTTAAAAGTTTTGGTACAGCAAATTGATATTTTAGAAACTATGACTCCCATGGACTTTTTAGATTTCAGAGATATGTTGCGGCCTGCGAGTGGTTTTCAGAGCTGGCAATTTAAAATTATTGAAGCCAAACTTGGTTTAAAGTTCGATCAACGGCATGGGCAGGGATATTACACATCGCAACTTAAACAACACGAAATTGATGTAATAAAAAGTGCAGAGGCAGGCAGCACTGTTTTAGAACTGATAAACAAATGGCTTGAAAGAATGCCCATTTTTAAAGATGATAATTTATGGAAAAAATATACCCCTTCGTCAACGGAAGACGTGGCGTATCCATTAAATAATTTTCACCCATTTTGGCGAGATTATGAAAATATTTATGATGCAGGTTTAGCCGAAGGTGAAAAAATAAATGTACAGCATTTTAAAAGAATATTTTTTGAGCAAGCAGAAAATGAAGAAAGAACACTTACTCCAGAAGCCTGCCGATCAGCATTATTTATTATGATTTACAGAGGTTACCCAATGCTGGAGTTGCCTTTTCAACTACTCGATACTTTACTTGAAATAGACAACCAATTAGGCAATTGGCGCTACCGCCATATAAACATGGTAAGGCGTATGATCGGTACAAGAATCGGCACGGGAGGTAGTACTGGCGCAGGTTATTTACAAGGTACTATGGATAAGCATTATATTTTTAAAGAAATTTCGCAGTTGAACAGTTTTCTTACTGATAGAAGGAAATTACCAACGCTGCCAATAGAAGTTGTAAAAAAATTGGGCTATTCTTAGTTGTTCGCAACCATTAAGTTAGGCGACCAAGCCTTTCAATTTTTCAACCACTGCATCTACTTCCGCTTTTGTATTGTGTTTGCAAAAACTAAACCTTACAGTAATTTGATTCGGGTTGTTGTTGATGGCTCTTATAACATGACTCCCAGCTTCTGCACCGCTTGTACAGGCACTGCCGCCACTGGCACAAATGTTATTTATATCTAAGTTAAACAGCATCATTTCTGATTTTTCTGTTTTTGGGAAACTTACACTTAACACTGTATATAAACTGTTACCTGAAACATCGCCATTAAAACCAATGCCTGGGATGTGTTTTTTTAACTGCTCATGCATGTAATATTTTAATGTACCAATGTAAGCACTGTCTGCTTCGTAACCGGCCATTGCCATTTCAAATGCTTTTGCAAAACCAACAATACCATAAATATTTTCAGTACCTGCTCGCATATTGCGCTCCTGCGAGCCTCCGTGTACAAAAGGTTTTATGCGCACATTTTCATTTATGTAAATAATACCTACCCCTTTGGGGCCATGAAATTTATGAGCGGCTCCCGTAATAAAATGCACTGGTGTATTTCGCATATCCATCGGAAAATGCCCAACAGTTTGTACTGTATCGCTGTGAAAAATAGCATTATACAGTTTGCATAAATTACCAACTGTATTTAAATCGAGGATGTTACCAATTTCGTTGTTGGCATGCATCAAAGAAACAAGTGTCTTCTCGTTGGAGGCAGCCAATAATTTTTCCAAATCTTCCGTATCGACATGCCCGTTGGGTAAGATTTTTACATAGCTTACAGTCACAACATCTAAATTATTTAAGTACTCTACAGTATGCGATACGGCATGGTGCTCTATTGCAGAGGTAATAATATGTTTGCATCCTAAATCTCTTATGGCTGCCTGTATAGCCATGTTACTGCTCTCGGTTCCACCACTGGTAAAGAATATTTCAGCAGGGTTTGCATTGAGCAATTTTGCCACAGATTTTCTTGCTGATTCTACCGCCATTCTTGTTTCTCT
>JBJXGJ010000259.1:0-10629 GCA_046153805.1 Ferruginibacter sp.
GCCAACTTTCCCTACAGATATTTTATTGAACGACGAAGCAAGTATTTTAGTAATAAGTGGTCCAAATGCCGGCGGCAAAACGGTTACTATGAAGACCGTTGGTTTGTTGCAGGCAATGTTACAAAGCGGTTTGCTTGTACCCGCCAATGCCGACAGTACCATGGGTATTTTTAAGCAAGTACTTATTCATATCGGTGATACACAAAGCATAGAGTTTGAATTAAGCACTTATTCATCACACCTAAAAAACATGAAGCATTTTATAGAAAATGCTAATGGTAAAACATTGTTTTTTATAGATGAACTTGGTAGTGGCAGTGATCCAAACCTTGGTGGGGCTTTTGCAGAAGTGATTATGGAAGAACTCGCTTTTAAACATGCATTTGGCATTGTTACTACCCACTACTTGAACTTAAAAGTAATGGCAAATAAAGTGCGTGGTATTATAAATGGTGCGATGCAGTTTGACGAAGAAAAGTTGTTGCCGCTTTACAAATTACAAATAGGAAAACCCGGCAGTTCCTACACATTTTCTATTGCTGAAAGAATTGGCTTAGATAAAAAATTGATATCACGTGCAAGAAAATTAGTTGACGAAGACCAGTTTCGTTTAGATAAATTATTAAACAGAACGGAGCAGGATCTTCAGAAATTAGAATCTGAAAAAGTTACGCTGGATAAGCTGCTGAAGGAAAATGAAGCGTTGAAAAAGGAAATGCAACAGGTTTTGAAAAAAGAAGCACACAAGCAGGATATGGAGCGAATGCAGGAACAGAATAAAATTTCTGCAGAAAAAATAGATTACCTAAAAGATATGGAACGGCGGTTAAAAGCCATGGTAATGGAATGGAGAAAGGCAGAGGACAAAGATGCTGTCGTAAAAATGATTCAAGCTTTACTCTTTAACCAAAAAGAAAAATTACAGCAACAGAGCCAAAAGAAAAAGCTAAACGAAAAATTTATTGAAATAGATGGCGATATAAAAATTGGTGATAAAGTAAAGATGCGGCAGAACAGACAAGTTGGCATAGTAAAAGAAATAAAAGGAAAGAAAGCCGTGCTGCAAGTAGGTATTATGCCTATGACAGTTTTATTGGAAGATCTTACCCTCATAAAAGACAAAGAAATAAACGAATAAGCAGCTGACATGCCTAACACACTTTTGAATATTTGTAACAATTTGAATATTAAATTCGTTTTGCCAAAAACCAACCCATGCGTTTACTGTTACTTGTCCTTTCCTGCTTATTTATTCAATCGGTTTTAGCACAAAAAATTTATGGTACTGTATTTAATGCCAATGGAGATTTATTGCCTTTTGCTTCCATTTCTATAAAAGGTACCACAAAGGGAACAAGTGCAAACGACAAAGCAAAATATGCAATCAACATTGCGCCGGGTATCTACACGTTCTTATGTCAAAATCTTGGTTATGCTTCATCTGAAAAAATGCTAACCGTTACAGGCGATACGGAATTATCTTTTATTTTAGAGGAACAAAAGCTTACCATGGATGCAATTGTTGTAAAAAAATCAGGCGAAGATCCGGCTTATGAAATTATTAGAAGCGCCATTAAAAAAAGAAATTATTATGCAAAACAGGTAAGCGAGTTTACATGCAACATTTATGGTAAAGATCTCATTAAATTAAAATCACTGCCTAAAAAGGTCTTCGGTAAAAAAATACCTGATGCTGATAGAAAAGAAATGGGGCTTGACTCTGCGGGCAGTGGGATCATTTATTTATCTGAGTCTGTATCTAAAGTGAGCGTACAACAACTCGATAAAATAAAGCTGGAAGTTATAAGCAGTAGGGTAAGCGGAAGTGGTGGGTTTGGGTTTAATTTCCCGTCGTTCATAAGTCTGTACAGTAATAATGTAAAAGTTTTTACTGAAAGGTTTAACCCACGTGGTTTTATTTCCCCCATCGCAGATGGTGCGATAAACTTTTATAAATTTAAGTACCTCGGTACTTTTTTTGAAAACGGGAAGTCCACCAACAAAATTCTTGTAACACCAAGGCGAAAATATGAACCACTTTTTAAAGGCATCATCAATATTGTTGATGATGAGTGGAGTATACAAAGTTTTGACTTAACACTTACAAAAACCTCTCAGCTGGAAATTATGGATACCCTGCAAATAACACAATTGCATGTGCAGGTAGATAACAGTATACGTCGTGTAAAAAACCAGCTGCTGCATTTTAATTTTAAACAGTTTGGGATTGAAGCAGGTGGTAATTTCTTAACAGTGTATTCAGATTATAATGTGAACCCGAAGTTCAGCAAAAAATATTTTGACAATGTTGTAATCAAGTACGACACAGCGGTAAATAAAAAAACACTTGCTTATTGGGATAGCACCCGTGCAGTGCCATTAGAAAAGGAAGAAGAAATGGATTACAAAAAGAAAGACAGCATTTATATTTCCAACAAAGATTCGCTGCTTTCTAGGCGTTCAATAGATTCACTCAATAAAAACCAGCCTAAGATCAAACCTTTGGGCATCTTTTTATCAGGCATTAGAAGAAGTCGCCTTACTAAAAAAAATATCGTGTATTACGGCATAGAGCCTTTGCTTCTAAATGCGGAGTATAATCCTGCAGAAGGCGCAGTGGTAAATCTAAATGGATACATCAGCAAGTTTGGCCGCAAAAGTAGGTCAGGCATTACTTTGAGGCCCTCCATTAGATATGGCATCAACAATACCCACTTAAATCCACAGGTGTCACTAACATTTTTTACCCGTGAGCAAGACAGTGCTACCACAAAATTAAAAAGATATTCTTTAACATTGAGTGGCGGCAAACGAGTGAGCGAATTTAATAAGGCAGGGAATCTTCTTCCACTAGATAACAGCATCAGTACACTTTTTTACGGCAAAAATTATTTAAAAACCTACGAAAATTATTTCGGCAGCATTGTTTACAGCAGAAGTTTTGAGAGTGGTTTACGCCTATCTGTTTATGGCTTATATGAAAATAGAATTCCATTAAATAATACAACCAAATTTACAGTCTTTAAAAAGGACAGCATAAACATTACGCCAAATTATCCTACAGAAAAATTGGTAACCCAGTTTGATCCACACAAAGCACTTATTGCAGGTTTCACTTTATCCTTTAAACCTGGTCAAAGATTTATACAATTCCCAACCTATAAAGTTGCAATCGGCTCTAAATATCCAACTTTTACCTTAGCCTACTCAAAAGGAATAAACAATGTCTTAAACAGCGATGTTAACTTTGCCAAATGGCGCTTCTCCATACAAGACGACAAAAACCTAAAACTTGCCGGCACTTTTAAATACAAAGTTGGCATAGGCGGTTTTTTAAATGACAAAAAAGTATTTATTCAGGATTTTCAGCATTTTAACGGCAACAGAATTCTTTCGGCAAGCGAATATGTAAACAGCTTTCAATTAGCATCTTACTATGCCAACAGTACTACTGAAAACTTTTATTCCTTCGGGCATGTAGAACATCATTTCAACGGTTTGTTTACCAATAAAATTCCATTATTTAGAAAGCTAAACTGGAATCTTGTAGCAGGTAGCAACGCTTTCTATGTAAATAAAAACAATAGCTACGTAGAAGTCTTTGGTGGACTAGAGAACATTTTTAAAATCTTTAGAGTTGATTTTGTAGCAGGTTATGATAGAAATAACAACGTGAGCGCGGGTTTTAGAGTTGGTGGTGGTGGCTTACTTGGCGGAAGCATCAGCAGACGCAGCGGTGGAGGCGTAAACATTTCACTTTAAGTTGTATTTATTAAATTTGCGTTTTAATATTTGGTTTGCCCTGCAAGCATCCAATCATTTTTATGATTTTCTATTATTTATAGTAGAATCAAATTAATTTATATGTCAGTTTTACATAACAGACTCAGCCAGATTGAGCTAAAAAAAATGCTTGTTGCAGAAAAAGAGCCACGCATCACCATTTCATTTTACCGCTATTTCTTTATTGATAACCCTTTGGAATTTAGAAATGAATTATACAAAAAACTTGATGCGCTTAGAGTATTTGGAAGAATATATGTAGCACATGAAGGCATAAACGCACAGCTGAGTTTTCCTGAAAGCAATGCAGAAAAAATTGTAGCTGCTATTGAAGAAACACCTGGTTTGGAAAACCTTCGTTTAAATATTGCCCTGCAACACGAAGCAAGTGAAAATATGCGTCCGGCAGGAGGAAAGAGTTTTTGGGTTTTAAAAATAAAAGTGAGGGACAAAATCGTTGCTGATGGTATAACAGACGAATCGTTTGATATGGCAAACAAAGGAAAATACCTAAATGCATCAGAATTTAATGCCCTAAGCGACGATAAAGATACCATCGTTGTAGATATGCGCAACCATTACGAATATGAAGTTGGGCGCTTTGAAAATGCGATAGAAGTACCAAGCGATACTTTTAGGCAGCAACTTCCCATGGCAATAGATATGCTGAAAGATAAAAAAGATAAGAACATTATCATGTACTGCACAGGTGGAATAAGGTGCGAAAAAGCCAGTGCTTATATGCTACACAACGGTTTTAAAAATGTGTATCACTTAGAGGGCGGAATTATAAACTACGCTAATAAAATAAAGGAAGAAGAACTGCCAAATAAGTTTCATGGAAAAAATTTTGTATTTGATGACAGGCTTGGGGAGAGAATTACCGATGAAATTATTGCCACTTGCCACCAGTGTGGTGCCCCTGCCGATACCCATACAAATTGTATGAATGACGGTTGCCATTTATTATTTATACAGTGTGAAAAATGCAAGGCAGCATTTAACGGATGTTGCAGCCAGGTATGCAAAGATGTGTATGCACTTCCGCAAGAGGAGCAAAAAAATTTGCGCAAAGGGATAGAAAAAGGGAATATGATCTTCAATAAATCGAGGCAAAGAAGGCCGAATTTATAGTAGCTACCTAACAACTACTTCCTTTATAACTTTTTCTCCCAGTTCTTTGTTTACCATTTCTATAATTTTTTCTTTTTGGTAAAGCAATTCGTTTTTTAATGGAGCCACACTTGTTGTAACAAATAACGTAGTCCCTATTATCTGCAGCTTATCGGTATATTTAGCCACAGTTTTACCCATAATTTTTTCCCACACATCTGCAATCTGTAGGGCCTGCATACCACTCTTTAATTTGCTCCTATTTAAAAATTGTTGAAGTGCTTCGCCAAGAGATATTTCTGCCATAACAGTTTTTTTAAAGTTCAATTAATTGCCCGTCCACATTCAGTTGTTCAAAAATATTTTCAAGCCGCTGCTTATGGGTATCAGTTATAAAAACCTGTCCTTCATTTTCATTGCAAACCCAATGTAATAAACGATTCATTCTTTTCTCATCCAGTTTTTCAAATACATCATCCAATAACAGTACAGGGCTAAAAGATTTGTATTCTTTCAATAACTGGTATTGTGCCAGTTTCAATGCGAATAAAAGACTTTTTCTCTGGCCCTGGCTTGCAATACTTTTAAACAGTTGCCCATTTAAGCTAAAATGAATATCATCCTTATGTATACCCTCGCTTGTTCTCTGAATAATTCTGTCTTTTTCAACTGTACGTTTTAGAATATTTTCAAAATTATCCTCTTGTAATGTACTCACATAAGTAAATTTTACAGCTTCGATGTTATCAGCAATTTTATGGTAAAACATATCTATGAGCGGAATTAGCTTTTGGGTATAGCTTACACGTCTTTCAAAAACTATTTTACCAGCGTCTGCAAGCTGTTTATCAATGATCTCTAAAAGTGAAGTATCTGTTTTACCTTGCTCAGCAAATCTTTTAAGTAAACTATTGCGTTGCAGTAGCACTCTATTGTAGATAATTAACTGTTGCAGGTAATCATTGTCAAGCTGGCAAATGATGCTGTCGAGATACCTTCTGCGTCCTTCGCTTCCGCCAATAATTATTTCAACATCATCTGGCGCAATAATTACCGCAGGCAGCATACCAATATGCTTCGCAAGCTTGTCATATAGTACGTCGTTTAACGAAAATTCTTTTTTCCCAATGCCTCTGTTAACACATGTAATTTTTTGCACTTCGTTGTTATTATCAAAATGAGCTTCAATTCTAAACCCGTCCTTATTAAAATTTATATTGAGCGAATCTGTACTGGTGAAATAGCTTTTGGTAAAGCAGCAATAATAAATCGCATCGAGTAAGTTGGTTTTACCTTTTCCGTTTAACCCGCAAATTCCTATCACGTTCTTTGAGAATTCAAAAGAGGAGAGGTCGTAATTTTTAAAATGAGTAAGCGTGATTTTCTGGAGGCAAAGCATGTGTGTCAAAGATAAAGTATAACGACTTTATTAATAAAATGAAGGTAGGTTTTTAAAAGCTCGTCATAAGATAACCCTATGCAGTCCATGAAAAAAAGACATTTGCAGTTTCTTATTTTATCTTTACCATCTAATCCCAAATTTCCTATATTTGCACCTTAAATTATACTCCATTGGCTACAAAGTTTTCTAAAGAAACTTACCTCTACTGGTACGAAATGATGCTCTTGCTTCGCCGTTTCGAAGAAAAAACAGGTCAACTATACGGGATGCAAAAAATTCGTGGGTTTTGCCATTTATATATAGGGCAGGAAGCGGTTGCTGCAGGTTGTATGACCGCAACAACGCCCGATGATAAATTTATAACGGCTTACCGCGACCATGCACTTGCAATAGCGAAAGGCGTGAGCGCAAAAAGTTGTATGGCAGAATTATACGGAAAAGCCACGGGCTGCAGCAAAGGAAAAGGAGGAAGTATGCACTTTTTTGGTGTTGAACAGGGATTTTTCGGCGGGCATGGTATTGTTGGTGCACAAATTGGAACAGGAGCAGGTTTGGCTTTTGCTGAAAGATATAAAGGCACTCAAAACGTAGTACTTTGCTTTTTTGGTGATGGAGCTGCTCGTCAGGGTATGTTGCATGAGACCTTTAATATGGCAATGCTGTGGGATTTACCAGTCGTGTTTATTTGTGAAAACAACGGATATGCAATGGGTACTTCTGTAAAAAGAACCAGTAAAACACTTGACATTTACAAAATGGCCGATGCGTATGAAATGCCTGCTGATACTGTGGATGGAATGAGCCCGGAAGATGTGCACAATGCGATTTTAAGGGCAGTGAACAGAGCACGTGAAAAAGCTGGACCAACACTTTTAGAAATAAAAACATACAGATATAAAGGGCACAGTATGAGCGACCCGCAAAAATACCGAACCAAACAGGAGCTGGAAGAATATAAAACAAAAGATCCTATTGAGCATGTTCTAAAAGTACTCACAACTGATTTTAAAGTTACACAAGAGGATATTGAAACAATTAACGAGAGGGTAAAATCAGAAGTAGAAAAATCAGTAAAATTTGCCGAAGAAAGTCCTTGGCCCGATGATAATGAACTTTTGAAAGATGTTTACATACAAGAAAATTATCCATTTATTACCGATTAATAATTGCGTTGAGCAAATCATTCATAATAATTCCACTAAATTAACATGGCAGACAAAAAAGTAACGGTAACGACCGAAGATAACATTACAACGGAGACGTACACCGTAAAGAAAAACTTTTGGGAATCTTATGGCAAAACAATTACTTATGCCAGTAGTGCTTTGATCCTTCTTTTAGGTGCATACTTTGGTTATCAAAAGCTGGTAAAGGAACCTAAGGAGCAAGATGCGGCGGCTATTATTTTCCCTGCTGAGTCCTTGTTTGATAAAATGGCACAATCTGGTTTTAGCAAAGATTCAGTAAATATTGTATTAAACGGAGGTGTAAGTGATGGCGTTAATATAACAGGGCTTTTAAAAATTGTGAGCAAATACGGCGGAACACTTAATGCAAACAGGGCAGAATATATGATTGGCGCTTGTTATTTACACATTAAAGAATTTGACAAGGCTGTAAAACACCTTAATGAATACAATTCAAACGGCGCCAGCCAGATAGAAATAAAGAAGTACATGTTACTCGGTAGTGCGTATGCAGAACAAAAGAAGACTGAAGAAGCATTGGGTGCTTATAAAAAAGCCGCATCTGTAAATGAAAAAGATGAAGCCTTTACGGCAGATGCGTTAATTACTGCAGCTGCTTATGCTGATTACATTGGCAAACCAAAAGATGCTGTTGAACTTTACCAAAAAGCGCAAGATAATTACCCTACATTCCCATCAGTACAAAGTGGCGAAGTTGAAAAACAACTGGCAAAACTCGGTGTAACAAAATAAAATATTAATGGCAATCAGTACGCAAAAACTAACTAATACGATAGGCATCCAATTAACAAAGGATGCCTTTGTTGTTATAGTAAAAACAGAATGGAATGCAAATGTTGTAGACCTTTTACAGGAAGGTTGTGTGAGGATATTATCTCAAAATAACATCAATTATAAAATTATTGAAGTCCCGGGCGCTTTCGAAATCCCTTTTGCTGTGAAAAATTATTGGGTGAAAGCAGAACTGGCAGCTGATGTGTTGGAGTGGGATGATATTAGTGAGTATCCGTTGCTTTCTAAGGTAAAAATGCCTGATGCATTTATCGCTTTAGGTTGTGTTATTAGAGGTGGTACACCACATTTTGATTATGTGTGCGATGGAGTAACTCAAGGAATTATGAATTTAAATATTAGCCTCCCCGTTCCCATTATTTATGGAGTTCTTACTGTAAACAACCAATTGCAGGCAGATGAAAGACTGGGTGGATTACACGGACATAAAGGGGAAGAAGCAGCAGCAGCTGCTGTAAAAATGATTGCTTTGTGTAACGATAAATACGAAATATGAAAGTTCAACTTTTTATACCTTGTTTTGTTGACCAGCTCTATCCGCAAACAGCCTTTAATATGGTGAAAGTTTTGGAAAAAGCGGGGTGTGAGGTTTTGTACAATACAAACCAGACCTGTTGCGGGCAACCGGCTTTTAATGCCGGCTTTTGTGATGAAGCCAGAGTAGTTGCACAAAAATTTTTAGCCGATTTTGATTCAGTAGATTATGTTGTAGCACCAAGTGCAAGCTGTGTCGGTTTTATTAGAAATTACTATCCGCACCTATTTGAAAATGGTGTTTTGCATAATAAAATTAAAGACTTGGGCAATCGAACTTTTGAGTTTAGTGAGTTTCTTACTGATATATTGAAAGTAGAAAAATTTGGTGCGTCGCTCTATGAAAAAATTACCTACCACGATAGTTGTGCAGCTTTAAGGGAATGTGAGATAAAAGAAGGACCGAGAAGATTGCTAAAAAATGTGGAAGGATTAGAAATAGTGGAAATGCAAGATGTAGAAACCTGTTGTGGTTTTGGAGGTACGTTCTCTGTGAAATTTGAAGGAATATCTATTGCAATGGCAGAACAAAAAATTACAAATGTTCTCGCTACCGAAGCAACATGCATGGTATCTACAGATTGTAGTTGTATAATGCAGTTAGCTGGTGTAATTAAAAATAAAAATTTGCCTATTAAAACGATGCATCTTGCAGACGTACTTGCTAGCGGATGGTAGTTTAAATAAACATTACTTAGATAAAAAAACATCCATGTTCAGGATGTTTTTTTATTTATTGGCATTGATTGATTATTAACTTAAACGATAAAAGGGTCTACTATTGAAAGAACAGCTGCTCTTGACAAAGGTTCATCAAAACCATGTCTCGCTTCACCTAAATGTATTTTTAAGGCTGCGGTAAGCACAGTTTTATTATTTATCAAAGTGCCTACTGCACCTTTATATGCACGTACACCAGTATCTTCAAAAGAATTTGCCTGAGCTAGAATTCCGGCTTTTGTTGTAAAATCACCGCTGAAAAATTTGGCGTAAGTCCTTTAATTGCACATGCCCCAAGAGCAACCTTAAAACATTCTCTGTGGGCAATCTCATGGTCTTTAATGTCAGCCATGTACTCTTTTTCTAATGCTGACATAGTATTAAAACCAGCTGAAGTGATTACCTGTGTGTAGAATGCAGCTTCCAATTGTTCAAGTGCAAAAGCAAAATTTAATCTAAAATGGCCTGCTCCTAAAAATACACCTGTGTCAGTGTTTTGATCTACAGCAACGTCGTTGTTACAGGAACTACCCAATGCAACTACCGCTGCCCATGCTCCAAAAAACTTTAGCATATTTCTTCTTTGAATTCAAAAAAAAGAAATTAATCTCTCGTCCTGCAATAGAGAAGATGATATTTGTCTTTTCATAAAATTTATGTAATAAGTAAAAGTGTGTAACATTTGCAAAACATAAATTTTGCCAGATATTTTTCCATTACGATCTGTGTAACTAAAGGGATTGATTTTGTGGATAACATTTAATTTTGGACCACAATAAGGCACAAACAAAAATTATTGGGGAAATTAAGTTACACTTTTTTTAAAAATTACATGATGAACTATTGGCTTATAAAATCTGAACCTTTTAAATACAGTTGGGATCAGTTTGTGTTGGATAAAGTAACGCATTGGGATGGTGTAAGAAATTACCTTGCACGAAATCATTTAAAAGCAATGAAAAATGGCGACCTATTATTTTTTTACCATAGCAATGAGGGATTAGAAATAGTTGGTATTGCAAAAGTGGTGAAGGAATTTTATCAGGATCCCACAACGCCTGAGCCTGCTTGGGTTGT
>JBJXGJ010000214.1:0-18030 GCA_046153805.1 Ferruginibacter sp.
AGTTTATATTGCTCTTCGTGTGGAAAAAGCAATACTCTTTTTTTACCTGCAAATTGCGTATGGAGTATATGACTCATATCAATGTCAAAGTGCATGTGGGTAACAGAGCCTTGGCCTCCTACAAAAAGCATAGGGTATTTTTTTACAAAACCCCTCATAAGTTCTTCTGGCCAGCTAAAATCTTTTACAATTTGGGGAGCATGTTGAAATATGTTAAACAAAAATATTCGAAGATCGAGCGGCCCAGCTTTTACTTTTTTTAAGTAGTCGCCAAATTTCATATAAGCATCAGCTGTGTTTATTGGCGTGTATGAATCACTTTTTACGTTATTATAAACACCCACCTCACTCTCACCAACAGTATCTATAAAATAATCCCAATTCCATTTATTAAATGCGGGCCATTTTTTGGCAAGGTCTTTTATAATTAAAGGCTTGCTTTTGCTATAATATAATTTTTTAAAATCTTCCGGGGAGATAGCGTCTACAACATCTACAGATTTAAGCAGCATAATTACTAATTATTTAATGTTGCAAAAATAATAATAATATCCAACTGTAATACGATTGTATTTGTTAGCGTAAATAAAAAATGAGCACTTCATTTTTTAAAATAAACTGCTCATTTTCCATTTATAAATCAGGCTAATTAAGGCTTGATTTATGCATCGTGTTTTTGGCGATAAATTCTTCTGCTAACTTTTTTCTTATCACTTCTATACTCTTTTCTTTCTTCGGCTGTTACTACGCCATCTGCCCGATAAGCTTTCTTTTCATTTTTTAGTTTTGTTGTTTGTGCAGCAAGCCTTACTGTTTCGGCTTTTGTAAGTTCCCCGCTTATTACACCCTGCCTAATTCTGGCTTTGTCGCTTTTAATAGTGCCTACTGGCTTTTGAGTTGTTGTAGTTTGTGCTTGTGAAGTATAAGCGGCTGCGCTAAAAACGACTACAGCTAAGATTGTTTTAAAATTCATAATAGATAATTTTTAATGTGACTTTTAAATTTTTTGCTTTCAATAATACAGACTACGGCTTTATTGTAAGGTTTAAAAACACAAAAAAAAATTGAAAAGACTTATGCATAATATTAAAACTAGCTCGATGGTATTTACACAAGCCATTCTGTGCAATTGCTTTTCTGTGGGCAAGTGTTCCATAACCTTTGTTTCTGTCCCACCCGTAGTGGCTAAATTCTTTGTGTATTGTTAGCATGAACTCATCCCGATATGTTTTTGCCAACACACTGGCCGCAGCAATAGATGCATAGATACTATCGCCTTTTACAATACAGCTGTGGCTTATCTCTTTGTAAGGCAAAAACCTGTTTCCATCAATCAATAATTGTGTTGGTGTTTTTTGCAACTGGCTTATGGCACCGTGCATCGCCTTAAATGAGGCCTGTAAAATATTAATACCGTCTATCTCGTTGTTGCAAACCTGTGCTACAGAAAATGCGATACTTTCTTTTTCTATTATGGGTCGTAGCAAATCCCGCTGTTTTTCAGATAAGAGTTTACTGTCGTTTAACAGCGGATGAAAAAAATCTTTGGGTAAAATAACAGCCGCTGCAAAAACGGGGCCTGCATAACAGCCACGACCGGCTTCGTCTACACCGGCTTCCAGTTTTGTTTTATATAAGTATGGTTGTAACATTTAGCAGTGCAAATATCAATCAATCATTCCAACATTAGCAAACAGCTTTTCGTAATTTTGCTACAATATACAATTTATGACCGCTGTTAAAAAATGGGTATTTGCAACATTTGTTCTTACGTTTCTTGTAATCATTGCCGGTGGTATTGTACGCACCACTCAAAGTGGAATGGGTTGCCCCGATTGGCCTAAATGCTTTGGCTTGTGGATACCACCAACCAATGCTTCACAATTGCCGCCAGACTTTGAAAAATTTTTAAAAGCTCAGGACATTGACCATACTTTTAATGTGTATCATACCTGGATTGAATATGTAAACCGATTATTAGGTGCGCTGCTGGGTTTATTTGCAGTGATACAAACAGCCCTCTTGTTTTTTAAGCGAACAAGCCAGCAAAATGCCTTCAGACTTTCCTTTGCTTTTTTAGCAGGCGTTATATTAACAGGACTGTTTGGCGCCATTGTGGTAAAATTAAACCTCGCACACGTAAGCATTTCCATACATTTATTTTTTGCTATTGTGCTTGCGCAAATACAGCTGGCATTGTACATGTGTGTAAAGGGCAAACTTTTTAAAACGACGACAGGTACTAAAATGCGCAGGGCAATGCTTATTTTACTGGCTATTATTTTTACACAGAGTGTACTTGGCACCATGGTAAGAATGTATATCGACGATGTTTCATCTGCCCTGCATTTTGAACAGAGGGAAGCATGGCTTGCAGATATGCCAATTGCTTTTATCATACACCGCAGTTTTTCATGGCTTGTTTTGGCATCGGTTTTATATGCAAATTTCTATTGCAGAAAAGTACAAGCACTAAGCCGACCTATAAAAAAACTTACTGGCATTATATTACTCAGTGTTGTTACAGGTATTGTACTTTATTATTTAGATATGCCTGCTGTTGCACAACCGCTTCATTTATTTCTTGCCTCCATGGCCATAACGCAAATAATGTTTATCATTCTTTATACAAAAAACACGACTGATTTATTAAAATCACAGGTTGTATAGACTATTGTTGGGCATACTTTAGTACATTTAGAATATAAGTTTCAATTACCAATGTATGAGGGTGTTTTTTAAGAATCTGTTTTACTCACTACCTTTACAGCTATTTATTCTGCATTTTAGAAAATACCAGGTGCTGCTTATTTTTTGGTATGCTCTGTTTAGCACTATAGCCAGCAGCTTTATGAAAAATTTTGGTGCAGATGCACTTTTTTTCTCGCCTGAATATCTTGGATCGGTAAATTTTTTAGGGGCGCTTATAACCGGCATTTCGTTCGGTATCCTTGTAATGAGCTGGAACATCACCACTTTTATTTTGCACAGCAAAAGGCTTAAATTTCTTGCAACCACCTCGCATCCTTTTTTAAATTACTGTATAAACAATGCTGTTATTCCGCTGGCTTTTCTCATTTACTATTTTGTAAAACTTTATCAGTTTAACGAATACAAAGAACTGATGACGTTCGGAGAAATAATGGGCGAATTCTCAGGAATATTAGGTGGTATTTTATTATTGATCCTGTTTTCGTTTGCCTATTTTTTTGGCGCAGGCAAAACAATTGAACGGGCTATGATACCCATTATTAAAGATCAGCGTTTGTTTAACAAAACGTTTAGTATAAAAGAAAATCGGAACGACGAATTTGCATTAAAATCATTCTGGTATATAAGTACTTCGCTTGCTATTGTAAAGTGCAGGAACGTATCACATTACAGACAGGATTTTTTGGATACTGTTTTTAAACGGCATCACCTTGCAGCAATTTTAAGCATCATTATAGCTTTTATACTGATTATTACAACTGGGTTTTTACAGGAATATAAACCCTTTGAAATACCCGCTGCAGCAAGTATTTTAATCGTTTTTTCGTTGCTTATAGCGTTTATTGGGGCACTCACCTACTTTCTGGAAAGCTGGAGTTTACTCGCTGTAATTGTAATGGTATTCGGTTTAAATATTTTGTACGAAAACGAAATAATAGACCCACGAAACAAAGCGTATGGCCTTACGTATGGCGACAAACAATTAAGGCCTTTGTACAACAGCCAATCTTTACAGCAACTTTGTAACACGCAACAGCTGGAGGCAGATAAAGCTAATATGATAAAAGTTCTAAACAAATGGAAAGCAAGGCAGCAGCAGGAAAAGCCATTGATGGTTTTTATAAATGTAAGCGGTGGAGGCTTGCGCAGTGCCGCTTTTACCATGAATGCACTACAGCAAACAGACAGCATTTGTGGCGGCAGACTTATGAAAAAAACATTTTTAATAAGTGGTGCGAGTGGGGGCATGCTGGCGGCAACTTATTACAGAGAACTGTTTGCAAAAAAAATAATAGATACTGGTCTTAACATCTATAACAAAACCTTTACGGATAATATTGCCAGAGATATTTTAAACCCGGTATTTACCTCCTTAATGGCAAGAGATATTTTTGCTCCGATTCAAAAATTTTCAGTAGATAATAATCGTTACGTAAAAGACAGAGGCTTTGCGTTTGAAAAGAAACTTGCCGAAAATACAGAACAGGTTTTGAACAGGCAATTGAAAGACGTGAAGAAAGAAGAATCTGAAGCTGCGGTACCGCTCATATTTTTTAATGCAGTTATAAAAAGAGATGCACGAAAACTGATTATAAGTACACAGCCGGTAAGTTTTATGATGAAACCCGTTGCGGCACAAAGCAGCAGTGTTACCCCAACAGATGGAGTAGATTTTATGGCATTGTTTAAAAACAGGCGTCCAGATAATTTAAGAATGCTCACGGCACTAAGAATGAATGCAACTTTTCCATATGTATTGCCAAATGTGTGGCTACCAAGTAACCCTGTTATAGACGTTATGGATGCAGGTTTGCGAGATAACTATGGGCAGGAAACCAGCCTTAGATTTATTGATAATTTTAAAGACTGGATAAACGAAAATACAAGCGGTGTATTGTTATTACAAATTAGAGACCGGCCAAACGATAACTGGCAACAACCTTTTGAAACCCATTCCATAACTGATATGATTGTAACTCCTGCTACAATGTTGCAGCACAATTGGTTTAAGTTTCAAGATTATTATCAGTCAGACCAGTACAGTTATTTTAGAGAAGCGGTACCATTCAATATGTACAGGTCAATGATTATGTATTTACCCAAAGAGGAAGAAAAAACAGCTGCATTAAATTTTCATTTATCGGCAAGGGAAAAAAGAGATGTAGTTGCTTCTTTCAATAACGACGCAAACCAAAAAGAGATCAAAAAAATTGTTTCCCTGTTAAAATAAGTGTGAGGGCTGTAACAATAAAAAAGCATTCTCAATAATTGATATTTCAAAAGCTGAAGCGGTTTCCATTGGTTCACCGTCTATATGAAAGGGTGCATTATCTAAATTTTTAATACTCAGTTTCTTTGTATGAAAATAATTTATGGTTTTAGCTGTATTACGCCCATACGCTATTTTCCCACTTCGTAAATGTTGCATTAGTTTAAAGATCAAACCCAATTTTCCTGCTTTATTTACTATTACAATATCCAGCAAACCATCGCTCAAGCTTGCTTTAGGGGCTATCACCATTTTATTTCCAAACTGGTTGCTGTTTGCAATACTTACAAAAAAGGCATTAGTAGTAAATGTATTTCCATTTGCAGAAATCTCAAATGCGAATGGCTTAGCATTGAAAAAATTTTTAATTGTTTGCTTTACATACATAGCTGGGCCACGCTTTGTCTGCCTCGCAAAATCATGTGCTACCTGACCATCAAACCCAAGGCCGCACAAATGACAGCAGTAATTTTCATTCATCATAAAAGCATCTATAAAAGAAGCTTTACCGTTTAATACAGTATCTAATGCCTTTGAGGGGTCTTTAGAAATACCTGCAGTAAAAGCCAACCCATTGCCGGAGCCCATAGGAATAATGCCAACCTGTACTTTAATATTTTGCAAATAAGCCGTTATCTGGTTTACAGTACCGTCTCCACCGCAAATAATTACATCTGTAATATTATCTGCTATAATTTTGTCTTTTAAAAAAGGGTATATACCCGTTTTTTCCGTTGCCAAAATCTGGTACGGCAAGTCTGATTCTTTCAGTTTATTTTCTATTAAACTGCGAACATCCTTTTTATTTTTGATACCTGAAATCGGGTTAATAAAAACGATAAAACTTCTTGGTTGCAAGGCGGCTATTTAAAAGTTGAATGTGCAAATTATAGAAAGAAATTTTACCACCTCAATAATGCACTAGCCCAGGTAAAGCCACTACCAAATGCGGCAAGACAAACAAGATCTCCCTCCTTTATTTTACCGGCCTCCCAGGCCTCGCACAAAGCAATAGGAATAGATGCTGCTGTTGTATTGCCATACTTTTCAATGTTATTAAAAACCTGGTCATCTGTCAACTGTAATTTTTGCTGTACAAATTGAGCAATGCGCAAATTTGCCTGGTGCGGAATAAGCAAATCAATATCGGTAGATTTTAAATTATTTTTTTCCAATGCTTCCATAATAACTTCCGGAAATTTTACAATAGCTTTTTTAAAAACGGCAGGCCCATCCATGATGGGAAAATTTTGTCCGTTTTCTAACATAGCATGGCTCATAAACATTTCGCCGCGGGGTGCATCAACAAAATCTGCTAGTTTTTCTTTTAACCAATGGTTGGCATGTGTGCCGGGGTTCGGCATGGTCAATATTTCAGCACTTTCGCCATCGCTGTGTAAGTGGGTACTTAAAATTCCCGGCACTTCGGTTGGTTGCAAAACCACTGCACCTGCACCATCTCCAAATATTACGGAGATGTTTCTGCCACGGGTACTAAAGTCTAAACCAAAAGAATGTTTCTCACTTGCAACCAATAGTATATTCTTGTACATACCGGTTTTAATAAACTGATCTGCTACAGAAAGTGCATAAACAAACCCACTGCACTGGTTACGAATGTCAAGCGCACCAATTTCTTTCATCTTCATAGCACGTTGTACAAGCACACCGCAACCCGGGAAATAATAATCGGGGCTTAGGGTGGCGAAAATGATAAAATCAACATCCTGCGCTGTAATACCTGCCCGCTGTAACGCAATCTCAGCGGCTTTCACGCCCATAGTAGTGGTGGTCTCTTCGGTGCGGTGTGCATACCTACGTTCCTGTATGCCGGTGCGTTCCTGTATCCATTCATCACTGGTTTCTATGTATGCTGTAAGGTCGTTATTGGTAACTATATTTTCAGGAACATACATTCCTATTCCTGCGATTTTCGTATTGAACATGCTTTCGTTTTTAGCACCGCAAATTACAATAAATGTGTGGGAAATGAAACTGTTTCATTTGCAACCTTAAAAGTCATTTAGAAAACCCTTTTTGTTTGGTTTTTTATATAATGAGGGTTTTATGAAATATACACGAAAGAAAAAGGCTAATCCTAATTCTTTTCCTGTGTTGCTAAAAAGCATTTGTTGGAAATCTAAATAATTTACTTCAGAAATAAGTATGTTTTTGAGTGTATCAAAGTAGTAATGCTGACTGATAGAAAAATTATAGAAACCGTCAACGTTTACCTCATTTCTAATATATTTATGCCCTTTTATTTTGCCATTTTCATCAAACGTTTCTATTCTCATAGCGGGATTATTGACTGTAAATATTTTAGACGCCGGTATAATATTATTCTTATCATCCACAGCAGTTATTTTCCCTTTTAGAATATCTTCAAATAATTGATGAGAAATACCCGGATTTGATTTTGTAAAAACTTTTAAGTTAATATTTTCATTTACAGGGTCGTATTTAAAGTTGTAAAACTCAGATACGTTTCCAAGATCGACCAATTTCTGTTTCTCAGTTATAGTGAGTTTTTTGGCAGTATCTGCATTAGTACATACAGAATAGTACTTTTTCCAACTAAAAATTGGATTATTAGAAAAGCTATCATTTACACTTTCTAAATAAAGTGGCGAGACTAGGCTATTGGTTACAAAAAGGGCTGAATTTTTATAATAAAAGAGCTGCTTTACCTCATCTATTTGAAATTTTGATTTGAATGCATTTTCTTTAAAACTTATTCCGGATTGTTGTTTAAAAAAAATGTTGCTTGCGTAACTATGTTCTCTTATGAAATATCTATATGGGTTTATAAAACTCGTAAAAATATCTTTTTTACCTACCGTGTCTGACAAACAAAATATTTGTTTTTGAAATTGTTCATTTACCAAATTAAAACTTTCAATGCAACCGTTTTCAGTTGCTTTACGAAACGCAAGTTCTCTAACGCTGTAGGTAGCAAGTTTGGGACTTAGATTTAAAATTTGATTATACTCAGCAGCCCACTGAATCCCTGCATCTTGCTGAATAAAATCAGCATATGTTTTTTGACCAAATGCTTTTACAGGAAAAATAATAATTAACAAAAAGTATTTCAGCATTTTTTAAATTAAATATATACAAAGATGATGGATATTAGAAATACCATCATTTGTAGCTTTTACTGAAAAAACCCTTATAAAAATTAATTTCTACTTAACCGTATCTTTTTGCGGCGCATTTAATGAGCTCCATAATAAATCTTTTAACTGTAAAAGATTGTAGCCCGTTATAGATGAAAAAAATATGGATGTAATATTTTGTGGCAATTCTTTTTTAATGGCTTCCCTCAATTCTTCATCCAGCATATCTGCTTTGCTGATGGCTATTACAAAATCCTTCTGCAACATTTCAGGATTGTACTCCTGCAACTCATTGCGGAGTATTTCAAATTCTTTTCTATGGTCTGCACTGTCGGCAGGTATTACAAAAAGTAAAATGGAGTTTCTTTCAATATGTCGCAGAAAACGATGCCCTAGTCCCTTTCCTTCTGCCGCACCTTCAATAATACCCGGCAGATCTGCTATACAAAAACTTTTGCCGTCTCTGTATTCAACCATACCAAGCTGTGGTACCAAAGTGGTAAATGCGTAGTCAGCAATTTTTGGTTTGGCGGCAGTAACTACAGACAGCAAAGTTGACTTACCCGCATTTGGAAAACCAACCAATCCTACATCAGCCAATACTTTTAACTCCAGCGTTCTAATACCTTCCACCCCATCTTCGCCCGGTTGTGCATATTCAGGCGCCTGGTTGGTAGCTGTTTTAAAATTGCTGTTGCCTAAGCCGCCGCGGCCACCTTTCATTAAAATCACTTCTTCTCCATCATGCAAAATCTCGGCAACTTTATCGCCGGTTTCTGGGTCTCTTGCAATAGTGCCAAGTGGCACCTCAATTATAATATCCTTTCCTGATTTGCCGCTGCGTTGTCCCCCTTCGCCATTTCCACCATCATCGGCCAACACATTTTTATAATAACGTAAATGTAGCAAGGTCCACAATTGGGTATTGCCTTTTAAAATTATATGAGCACCACGTCCGCCATCGCCGCCATCAGGACCACCTTCTGCAGTAAGTTTGTTACGCAAAAAATGCCTGCTGCCTGCGCCTCCATGACCACTGCGGCAAAAAATATTTATCTGATCTACAAAATTTGATCTTTCCAAAACATGTGTATTAAGTAAGCGGCAAAAATACAGAAAGGTTACGGCATTGCTGGAAGTGAATTTGGGGCATTTAAGTTTTATATGTGTCTATTATGAATATTCAAATTATTGAAATGTCAGCCTGAGCTTGTCGAAGGCGAGTTTTGTTTATCGCACCGGCTTCGATAAGCTCAGCCTGACAATGTTCGTAAATCGAACAGATCAGTTCACAAATTATTAAAAATAAACTTTCATTATTTATTGAAAGTTCAGAAATATGTTTATACCTTTGGTGTAGAAAATGTTTCAAAAGTAAAAACTTACACATGAACATTATAGCCTACATTATCTACCTCTTCATTACCTACTTTATTACAGTACATGTAGGACAAGTATTTTACAAAAACGGCCGCCATTACATTGTTGCCATTGTAAACGAAGATGAACAACTCACAGATTTTATTAATAAAATTTTATTGGTTGGGTACTATTTAATGAACCTTGGTTATGCAACCATCATGCTACGGTTTTGGAAAACCATTACAACTTTTACTGAGTTGATTGCGAGCGTAAGTAACATGACCGGCAGAATCGTTCTATCGCTTGCCATAATGCATTTTGTAAACATGTATGCTATTACAATCATTGGAAAAAAAACAACTTTCAATTCACCATAAAAAATAAATATTATGCAAACAGATTTTAATTTCATCGCTTATGTAATTTATTTACCAGTAATTATTGCACTCACCTGGTATGTGGCACACACACTTTTTAAGAACAGTAAAGTTTTTATGCTCGATATTTTTAGTGGCAAGCAGGAAATAGCTTACTCTACCAATACCCTTTTTGAAACAGGATTCTATTTGCTCAACCTTGGTTTTGCTTTGTTGATAATGGAAGTGAGTTACCAGATAAGCAGCAGCAGAAACTTACTTGAAATATTAAGTGCAAAAGTTGGAGGATTCGCCATTTACCTGGGCATCATGTTGTTCTTTAACCTGTATTTATTTTTTAGGGGACGACGAATTTCTAAAACAAAAAGTGTGCATGGAGCGGTAGTGAATGCCGAATAGTGAGAAGTGAATGGTGATGTCGACTCATTAAAAATTCATAGAAATTAAATCATCACTTTAGGATAAATATCACTGCAGCTTTTTTGTTTGATTTTTTCGGCAATATTAAAAGTATTGCCGCTTATTTTGTTTGTATTATTGCTGCGAATTACACATTTTAATATTAATGAAAAAATTGAGGTATAATTATTGATTAATAATATAATGCGCAACCGCTGCGGGACCTTCCTACTGTTAGGAAAGTAGGAACGAATAATCAGAACAACTTTTGCAATTTTATATTAAACGCAAAGCCACAAATCTAAAAACAAAGAAATGAAAATAATATTACTAAGTTTTATGTTGGCGGCATTTGGATGTGGGCCTTCTAAAAAAACAGCCGAAGTTGCACCCGAGGGAAGCATGGTAGTAGTTGATTCTTTACCTGTTTGCGTAAAAGTGTTGATAGAAAAAATGAAAAGCGAACCGGTAACAAACCCGCCAAGCAAGGTTTACAGCTATATTTATCAAGGCAAAAAAGTTTTTTATGTGCCCGCAGTTTGCTGCGATATGTTTAGTGATTTGTACAACGACAGCTGCAGACTAATGGGGCACCCAGATGGCGGATTTACCGGCCGAGGCGACGGTAATTTTAAAGATTTTGACACCGCAAAATCGCAGGAGAAATTATTGTGGGAAGATACACGTAAGTAAAATTTACTTTTTTGTTTCGTTCCATGTTTTAAAATTACCCAAAGCTATTTCCTTTTCAGCCGTTATTTTTCTCAGTGGTTCGCACTCTTTTAAAGTAGCATATAGATCGGCAGGTAACTGCTGGTATAATTTTGTCCCTGCTGTTTTCCAGCCAATCATTTCGTCGCTTACGTCTTTTATTTTTTTGGCAGGGTTACCCACAATTAAACTTCTGTTTTCAAAAATGGTATCCGCTTTTATAAAGCTTAATGCGCCCACAATACATTCGTTGCCCAATACCACATTGTCCATTATTACAGCATTCATTCCCACCAAACAATTTTTGCCAATCGAAGCACCATGTATTACAGCTCCATGCCCAATATGTGCCCCTTCCTGTAATAAAACGGTCACTCCCGGAAACATGTGAATGGTACAATTTTCCTGCACATTGCAACCATCTTCGATTATTATTTGACCCCAGTCGCCACGAATGACTGCACCCGGACCAATGTAACAATCCCGGCCAATGATTACATTACCTGTTACAGCAGCTTGCGGGTGTATGAACGAACTTTCGTGGATAACAGGAATAATATCGTTGAATGAATAGATCATATGAGCGTTTTGTTTGTTCTAAAACAAGTGCCCTTAAATACAGCAACCACATGCTGGTGTTGGTTGGTAATTGTAATATGATAAAGACCCGTACTTTTCCCGTTGTGTAACTCGGTGGCCTCCGCAACTAATTCGTCAAGCACATGTACAGGTTTTAAAAAATTAATACTTGTGTCCAGCGCAACTGATAAAATATTTCTATTGTTGCAGGCAAAGGCAAATGCACTATCTGCTAAAGAAAAAGCAATACCACCGTGTACAATACCAAAACCGTTTATCATTTCTGCACGCACGGTCATCTTAATTTTGCTGTACCCTTCTTTAATTTGAACAACTGAAATATCTAACCATTGGCTAAACAGATCATGCTGAAGCATATGATCGACAACCTTATTTGCAGCTAAATTATTTTCTTCGCTCATAATAAACCTGTTGCTTTATTTTCCTGTAAATACCGGCTTTCTTTTTTCGGTAAATGCTGTGATGCCTTCGTTGTAATCTTTCGTGGCGGCAGCTTTTCTTTGCAATCTGTCTTCCTGTGCAAGTTGCTCGGCAAAGCTGTTGTGCAACGAAACATTTAAGGCGGCTTTGGTTAATGCAAGACCCTGTGTCGGCATTTGGGCCAACGTTTGTGCGAAGGCAAAAGACTCATCAGCAAATGTTGCTTCATTTATTACTTTGTAAACCATTCCCATTTTTTCTGCATCTTCAGCGCTTACTTTGTCGCCCGTCATCATTAATGCAGATGCCTTTTGAAAACCAATGAGCCTTGGTAAAAAAAAGGTACCACCACTATCTGGTATTAAACCAATTTTAGAAAAAGCCTGAATAAAAGAAGATGATGAACTTGCCAAAACCACATCGCAACACAAAGCAATATTTGCGCCTGCGCCTGCAGCTACACCATTTACAGCGGCAACAATCGGCTTATCAATATTTCTTATTCGTGCAACAATGGGGTTAAAATGTTCTGATAATATTACTTCAATACCTACCGCATTTTCACCTGTGAGCTCAGCGATATCCTGCCCCGCACAAAAAGCTTTGCCGGCGCCAGTGAGTAGTATGGATCGCACTTCGTCATTGGCTGCACAATCATCCAATGTTTTTTGCAGCAATAGAGCCATTTCCCGGTTAAAAGAGTTGAATTTGTCTTCCCGATTAAACGTTATAAGAGCAACGTTGCTTTTAATGTCAAGTAGAATAGAAGGTTTCATATTGAGTGATTAAAGTTGCTGCAAATCTAAAATCATTCAATCATAAAACAACAAAAGATTAATGACATTTAAAATAATCAAATGGTTCTTTGCAATCGTTACATTGATAGAGAGCTTTGCAGGCGGTGGAGCCAAACTGGCTTAATAGTTTTGTATCGGGAGATTTGCATTGCGGACAAACAGGTGGTGTTTCCGTTTTATCTGACAACATTTTAGGCGGCGCAATGCCATATTGGTTGAGTTTTATTTTTCCAGTTTCTGTCATCCAGTCTGTGGTCCAGGCAGGTGAAAGTATAGTAGTAATTTTTATATTTTTGTAGCCTTGTTCAATTAGCTTAAATCTAATATCCATACTTATCATATCCATAGCTGGGCAACCGCTGTAGGTGGGTGTGATTACAATTTCGACCCCCTCCTGGCCTCCCCCGATAGGGGAGGGAATTGTTTTTACATCTCTTACAACACCTAAATCTAAAATAGATAGCACAGGTATTTCAGGGTCAGGTACCTGTTCTAGCAAAGACCAAATGGCGGCAGTATCGTTATACATTTTTACCATGTAGCGGTAGGGTATGTTCTCGGCAGATATTGTAATTCAGCAAGTATGTATCCCAATTTTTCTGTATGCACGCCATTTTTACCTCCCGTATGCATAAACACATCTTGTGGTAAAGTGAGTGTAGCTTCGTAAAAAACAGCGGACACCTTTTTAAGCCAGGCTTCTTTTAAAAAAGAAACATCCGGTGCTACTCCTGCCAAAATCATTTCAGTTTCATAGTCTGCAGGTGTAAACATTTCGCCTGTATAAGGCCATAGCTCGTTTAATGCGTTCTGTAATCTTTCATGGCTTTCTTGTGTGCCATCTCCCAAACGCGCCACCCAATCGCCGCTCCAGGTTACATGGTAAGTAACTTCTTTTAGAGATTTTGAGGCAATACCCGCAAGTTGTTTATTGTCGCTTTGCTGCATTTCTTCATATAAAATGAATTGATATACACTGTAAAAAAATTGCCTCAAAATTGTTTTTGCCCAGTCTCCATTTTCCTGTTCAGTGAGTAATAAATTTTTAAATTCTCTTTCGTTGCGAAAGTATGCTAGAGAATCTTCGGTTAAAACCTCATCTCCCGCCTTCTCCAAAGGAGAAGGAGCATTTGTCTCCAATGCTTTAAAGTTTTTTTCGTTTATTAGGCTTGCAGCATACTGGTATAAATTTCTGCTTTGTCCTATAAGATCGAGGGTAATATTTGTTATGGCAATATCCTGCTCCAAAATAGGCCCATGACCACACCACGCTGCATTTCGCTGGGTGAGAATGAGGTTGCTGTCTGCAAGGTGAAGGGTGTAATTAATTAGTTGATCCATATTCTGTAATTGGGATTTAGGAATTAGGGTGCAACTTTCTGTGTTTTTCTTGATCTGTCCAAATAGGCAATAAACCCATTTATCAGTTTAAAAATAACTTCGCACTTCTCAAATTCTGTTTTCCATCTAGTTTCTGTTATCTAATTTTCATCCAAAGCAGTCATTAAATGTTCCATTGTGTCAGTTACTGAACCTCTTGCAATAATAAAAAAATGTCTGGTATCTAAATAAGTATATCTGCCATACCCTTCAGCAATATTTGCAGTAATTGAACGAGATGATCTTTTAATTTGAGAAACTAACTCATACCGCTCCTCCTTAGGAAACTTACCGGCCAAAGTAGCGATAGATTTTCTTAATTCTCTGCTATTTTTGTAACCCTCTAGTCCAGTAAATCCTTTATAATTATTCATAAACCAAATTTGCTTTTATAAACCTTTTTAAAAATAAAACTCTCATTTTGCAATATTTTTCAAAGTTTAAAACCAAATTCCCAATTGCGAATTCCACTTTCGGCTTTGCCGAAACTCACATATGCCCTACCTCATCTGGTATTTCATAAAATGTTGGATGCCTGTAAATTTTATCTGCTGCTGGTTCATACATCGCCGCTGCATCATCCGGATTGCTGGCGTGAATGTACTTGCTCTCTACTACCCAAATGCTAACGCCTTCCTGCCTGCGAGTATAAACATCACGAGCATTTTCCATGGCCATTGCAGCATCGGCAGCATGCAAACTACCTGCGTGTTTATGATCTAACCCTTGCTTGCTTCGTATAAACACTTCCCATAAAGGCCACATACTCACCTGTGGCGTTGTACTTTTTAAATCATCGCCTCCGCCATTTTCTTCCCCACCAAAATCTCCGTAATAATATTTTTGACTATTTATTCTCATAACAATCGTTTAAAATAAACTCGCAAATTGCGACCTAAAATTAGTTTATGCAACTTTTTTTAATTCCTTTGCAGCTTTTTTATTAGCATAAGCTATTGCTGCTTCTCTTACCCAGCCACCTTCAGCATGTGCATTCTTTCTTGCATCAAGTCGCTGTTTATTGCATCGTCCGTTTCCTTTTACAACATTCCAAAATTCATTCCAGTTTATTTCTCCATAATCGTAATGTCCTCTTTGTTCATTCCATTTTAAATCAGCATCAGGTAAAGTCATACCCAATACTTTTACTTGTTGCACGGCCATATCTACAAACTGCTGGCGCAGTTCATCGTTGCTTTTCCTTTTTATTTTCCACTTCATGCTTTGATCGTTATTTGTACTCTCACTGTCCTTAGGCCCAAACATCATTAAAGATGGCCACCACCAGCGGTTTATTGCATCCTGACACATGGCTTTTTGTTCATCTGTACCTTTGCTTAGCACCATTAGGGATTCAAAACCCTGCCGCTGGTGAAAACTCTCTTCCTTACAAATACGAACATTTGCACGTGCATAAGGACCGTAAGATGTTCTGCAAAGCATTACCTGATTTAATATTGCAGCGCCATCTACCAGCCAACCAACGGCACCCATATCTGCCCATGTGAGTGTTGGATAATTAAATATTGATGAGTATTTTGCCTTGCCGCTGTGTAAGTCGTCAATCATCTGATCTCTGCTCGTACCAAGGGTTTCAGCCGCTGAATATAAATATAAACCATGCCCTGCTTCATCCTGTACTTTAGCAATTAAAATTGCTTTGCGTTTTAGTGATGGTGCACGACTAATCCAGTTTCCTTCAGGCAACATACCTACCACTTCGCTGTGGGCATGCTGGCTAATCTGCCGCACATTTGTTTTTCGGTAGGCATCGGGCATCCAATCCTTTGGTTCAATTTTTATTTCGGTGTCTATTTTAGCTTGAAAGGCTTTTTCTAAATCGAGAAGTTGCATAATCGTTAGTTAGCTACAAATGTACAAAAAAACTAACACCTGTTAGCGGATTTTGTAATTTCATTAAAATGCAAATAAAAACAATTTTTTTGTTTGGCTCATAAAGAGAAAGAAAATGTGATTTATAAATTCAACCAAACATCTTTTGCTTAAACTTACCGATGAAATAATAATATTTAAACAAAAAACGTTTTCGTTACAAGAAGTGTTTTGTTTTAAACAGGAAATATTATGTATAGAACGGGAAACATTCGTTTCGTCGCTGTTACCGTTAGTTAAGATAATTTCCACGCTATATCATCCACGAGTTATCTGTTGCCGTTTAGTATTTCTTTAGTAGTGGCGGCGCTTGGATGTTTTAACGGAGATGAAAAAATAAGTTGGCCTCCTACTTTTACAGGTTTTAAATACAGGCATTGGCATTTACCCGGCAAAGTTGCAAATGAATAGTACGGCTCGTAAACAGATTTGGATAAATTGCTATCCAATCCTTTGCACACATTCAATAAAAGTGGAAAGATTGTAAAGTTCCGTCATCATCATTTTTGACTGTAATGTTTTCGCCGCATTTATCTCAATATGGTTGACATAAGTAGTTCTCGAAAAAAATGTTTAACAATCACGGATAAAATATTTCTCTATAAAAAACCCAAATGAAAATTTTCGTGCTACCTGCAAAAAATGTGTATAACGAAGGCCGGCTAAGGCTTTAAATACTTCTTAAAAAAAGTATTTTCGCAAAAACAGCGTCAATATGGTGTTGGAAGCAAATAAGGTTCAGAAAAGGAACAATAAAATGGGGGATATTGTTATAAAAAAGTATGGTGATAAAACGGTAGTGAGCAAGTATCCGGATATGAGCAATATTATACCAAGCGGTTCTCAAAAAGAAAAGCGAAATAGGTTTGCAGAAGCTGTGGCGTATGCAAAAACAATTAACAACAGCACGATTTTGAGAAATGATTTTTTAAAGCGTGTAGGAGCGGTAAAATCTGTTTACCAAAGTGCACTAAAAGAGTTTTTACAACGTGAATTTTAATTTTCGCCTTCCACTGGTACCATCCTGTTAAAACCCTCTTGTAAAGAAATAAAAGTTTCTGTACGTTCTATCCCCTTTATCTTTTGCAAATCATCGTGTAGTACTTTTCGCAACTGGCTAATATCTGTACAAACAATTTCAATAAACATACTATAATTACCTGTTATATAATTTAAACGAACAATCTCGGGTATTTTTTCAAGATCTTTCGCAACGATATCGTACAACGAGCTCTTTTCCAGATAAATGCCTACAAAAGCAGTACAGTCGTAACCAAGCAATTTTGTATTTATACTCATTCTTGTTCCAGTAATAACATACAAGTCCTGTAACTTCTTTATCCGCACATGAATGGTACCTGCACTTACAAACAATTTCTTACCCAGTTCTGCATAAGAAATTTCTGCATCGTTCATCATCACGTTTATGATCTGAAGATCAAGTTTGTCAATATTTAATTTCGTTTGCATTTCTAAGATTGCTTTTAATTTATTTCAACCAAATTACAATAAATATTGAATTTAAACTAAAACTTTGAAATTTTTATTAAAATATATCTAAATATTTAAGCATTTACTATATCTTTTATTTATCAAACAGCCAGTAAAGACTGGGATACTGTGGGGTGATGAGATTTTTTGCAGCGACCCCCTTGTCTCGTGGGTGAAAATAACAGGATAAACCTAGCAAAGAGCCATCCCTACACAAGTGTAGGGACTAACTGCCTCGTAACCCTTCCCCTACACCACTAACCCAATCTCTAATTTCTTTTTTTCCTCTTTGTCTTTTTGTTCTTCTAGCCAAAATTTCACTCACCATTTGTGGTTTAAAAGATTTGCTCACAGATTTTGTTTGTGTTCTTTTTGCGGCTTTGCGCCTTGGTGGTTCAAACCCCTTCCCATACACCTACACCACTAACCCAATCCCTAATTTTTTTTTCCTCTTTGTCTTTTTGTTCTTCTAGCCAAAATTTCGCTCGCCATTTGTGGTT
>JBJXGJ010000263.1:0-3903 GCA_046153805.1 Ferruginibacter sp.
TACACGAAAGCAATTCATTTGCCGGTAAGAGTAACATCATGCTTGGTAAAAAAGCTACAAAGATTTTTACGGCAACAGATGGTATGCAACAATTTTTTGCCGATGAGAAAATTGTACTAACAGGTAACCCTGTAAGGCAGGCCATCAGCCACAGCACGGTTACCAAAGAACTGGCAATGAATTATTTTGGTTTGGACCAACATAAAAAAACAGTTTTGGTTGTTGGTGGGAGCTTAGGAGCAAAATCTCTAAACGAAGTAATAGATAAAAATATTATTCAGTTTACGCAAAATAATTTGCAAATAATATGGCAGACAGGCAAACCATATTTTGAAAAAGCCACGGCAACCGTACAGGGATTGGAAGGAGTTTATATGAAGGATTTTATACAGCAGATGGAATATGCTTATGCAGCTGCAGATGTGGTGGTGAGCAGAAGTGGCGCCATGGCAGTAGCTGAACTTTGCATAGTAAAAAAGCCTGTAATATTTGTTCCGTATCCTTTTGCAGCAGAAGATCACCAGACTGCAAATGCAACTGCATTGGTAAATAAGCAGGCAGCAATCATGATAAAAGATGATGCTGTAATGAGTGAACTAATTCTTGCATTATTAAAGTTATGTGCAAATGAAAGCGAGCAAATGATAATGGCAGAAAATATTGCAAAACTTGCCGTACATAATGCTGATGAAATAATTGCATTACAAATACTGGAGGTTATTAATAACGCATGATTGACATCAAAAAAATATCATCAATTTATTTTGCCGGCATTGGAGGCATTGGCATGAGTGCGCTCGCAAGGTATTTTAATGAGCAGGGTGTAAAAGTGAGTGGCTATGATAAAACAGAAACCCCCCTTACAAAAAATTTAATGGAGGAAGGGATTGCCATTCATTTTGAAGATGATGTAAAGTTATTAGATAAAAGTGCCGACGTAATAGTTTATACCCCGGCAATACCTGCAACACACAGGGAGTTAAATTTTTATAAAGAAAATAATTATACCCTGCTAAAACGCAGTGATGTATTGGGTTTACTTACAGCTGACACTTTTAATATTTGTGTAGCAGGTACACATGGTAAAACAACTACGAGTGCCATGATAGCTCATATATTAAAAGACAGCGGGTATGGTTGTAATGCATTTTTAGGTGGTATAGCGGCAAATTATGATACCAATTTTTGGGCTGCTCCGATCATGTTGGAGGGCAGCACAAACAAAGTTTCTGTAGTGGAAGCAGATGAGTATGACAGGAGTTTTTTAAAACTAAATCCGGATGTAGCGATCATCACTGCTATGGATGCGGACCATTTAGATATTTATGGTACAGAAGAAAATATGCAGGATGCATTTATTCAATTTACAGAAAGAATAAAAAAAGATGGCTGCTTAATTGTAAAGAAAGGATTGAAACGAATAGATGAATTTAAGGTTGCTGATACCTGTACTTACAGTTTTGAAGATGCAACTGCAAATATTCACATTGATAATTTAGAAATAATAAACGGTGCTTATCAGTTCAATCTTATAAATAATTTTTGGACGATTAATGGGGTTATTTTAAATATGGGCGGTCTGCACAACATCGAAAATGTAATGGCAGCAATAGCAGTTGCTAAATATTTAGAAATAGATAATGGTAAGATAAAAGCTGCGGTTGCATCTTTTAAAGGAGTGAAAAGAAGGTTTGAGTTTGTCTTGAGGTCTCCCGCCCCTCATGTGAGGGTTGGGGAGGGGCTTATTATGATTGACGATTATGCTCATCATCCCGAAGAATTGCGGGCATTGATTACGGGAGCTAAAAATTTGTTTCCGGGGAAGAAGTGTACAGTTATTTTTCAGCCGCATTTGTTTAGCCGAACCAAAGATTTGGCAGATGGTTTTGCAGAAGTGCTAAGCCTGGCAGATGAAACAATTTTATTACCAATTTATCCTGCTAGAGAATTACCAATGCCCGGTGTAACAAGCGAATTGATTTTGGAAAAGATGACGAACCAGGATAAAAAGATTTTAGATAAGAATGAGTTGTTGGAATATTTGAGGAGCTGCAAAGTCTTTTCTGCGGAGGGATTTAGGGATGCCCTTATTATAACAGCGGGCGCAGGCGATATTGATACACTGATAGAACCGATTAAAAATATTTTAGAAAATTAATGACGTTCAATAAAAAAAATATTGTCAAATTTTTTACGGCTCTACTTTGGTTAGTGGTCGGTGCAGGCTGCATTACGCTGCTTATATCTGCTGTGCGCAGTAAAGAAACCAAGGTTTGCCAAGGAGTAGAAATTAATATTACAGGTGTAAGCAATACTTTTTTTATTGATAAAGCGGATGTGTATAATATTATAAAAAACTTTGGTGGCGACAGTACGCAAAAGAAATCGCTAGCATCTATCGATCTTGGGCGTATAGAAAAAGCACTTGAAAAAGATGTATGGGTGAAAAATGCAGAATTGTATTTTGACAACAACAATTTTTTAAAAGTTTTGGTAGAAGAGAGAGAGCCAATTGCAAGGTTATTTACAACGAATGGTAGTACATTTTACATAGATAGCAGTTGTATGATGTTGCCTTTGAGCGATAAGTTTTCAGCAAGGCTTCCTGTGTTTACCGGCTTTACAAGTGATGCAAAAATACTCTCGCAAAAAGACAGCTTTTTATTATGCAGCGTAAAAAACATCAGCATAAAAATATTGGCGGATACTTTTTTAATGGCCATGATAGACCAGATAGACATAGATGTAAATCGCTCTTTTGAGCTTGTGCCAAAACTCGGTAAACAACGTATTGTTTTTGGCGATGCAACAGATGCAGATACAAAGTTTATAAAGTTGAAATTGTTTTATAAAGATGTAATTACACAATCCGGCTGGAACCGTTACAGTGTAATTAATCTTCAATATAAAAACCAAGTTGTAGCAACTATAAGAGGTAAAGAAGATGTAGCTGCAGATTCGTTAAGAACACTGCAACTGATGAAATTTATTGCGGATGATGCGGCAAGAAGATCCGCAGATTCGTCTCAAACTTTTTTGCCTGATACTGACAGACTAGGTGCGGATAGTTCTTTAATACAGCAATCTATGGAGAGGGAAGATGAGGGTGTTTCTCCGGCATTTAGTAATGTACCAGTTGCTGAAACTGTGCCAACAACAAACACTCCGATGCCTGTAGTAAAACCTGCGGTACCAAAAGCAACGACTGCTAAAATGCCCGTTGCAAAGCCAGTAACAAATACGGTAAAGCCATTGGCGGAAAAACCGGTTGCAAAGAAACTGGATAATGAATATTAATAAGACACAAAAGATTAAAAATAAAACATAAAATATTTTAAAATTATAAAATTGGTTATCTGTAAAAAGTAAATACTCGAATAAAAAAATCGAAACCCTAAACTCAAAACCCGTAACCATTAAAATAACACATACAAAAAACACAAACATTAACACACGGCTTCTATAGTTCTCCGGTAGGGGATTTAAGGGGCTTAAAACACACACTACTATGAATCAGGAACAACCCGTTATCGTAGGCTTAGACATTGGAACTACAAAGATTGCAGCAATTGCAGGGCGCAAAAATGAGTTTGGTAAGCTGGAGATTTTAGGCTTTGGAAGAGCCAACAGCAATGGCGTACAACATGGTATGGTCTTAAATATTGATCAAACTATAAAGGCCATTCAAACTGCGCTGGAAAATTGCTATGCATCTAACCCAAGTCTATCTATCAGCGAGGTATATGTAGGTATAGCGGGGCATCACATTAAAAGTTTACAAACTCGGGGTGATATTGTGCGCCAGCAGAACGACGACGAAATACGCCAGGAAGAAATTGATAAATTAATTGCAGACCAGTATCGCACTTATATCCCTGCAGGCGATCAGATCATTGATGTAAT
>JBJXGJ010000031.1:0-12132 GCA_046153805.1 Ferruginibacter sp.
CTTTTTTAACAGGTTTTCATAATAAGCTACTGCATAATCGGTAAGATTAGCAATGTCATGTTGCACATTTTTTATTTCCGCTTCCAAATTTTTAATCTGCTCATTCAATTCATCTATATCTAACCTATAAATCCTACGTACAGGTTTTTCTGTAAGCTTCACAATATCTTCTCTTGTAATATCTCGTTTCAATAATTTTTTAAAAGGAGTGAAAGCTTTATCAATTGCTTCAAGTACTTTATCCCATGTTTCATGTTTTTTCTCAAGCTCTTTGTATATTTTTTCTTCGAAGAATATTTTCTCGAGAGATGTGTAATGCCATTTCTCCTGTAACTCTCCCAATTTTATTTGCAGTTCTCTCAGCAATAAATCTTTAGTTAAATCTGCCGAAGTTCTCAGCAGTTCTGTTACGGTTAAAAAAACAGGTTTATTATCTGAAATTACACAAGCATTTGGCGAAATGCTTACCTCACAATCAGTAAATGCATACAATGCATCAATTGTTATATCAGATGAAATGCCTGCTGCCAGTTCTATTACAATTTCGATATCAGCAGCAGTTAGATCAGTAACCTTTTTTATTTTTATCTTACCTTGGTCATTTGCCTTTACAATACTTTCCATGAGGCTCGTGGTCGTTACACCAAATGGAACATTTTTTATGATCAACGTTTTTTTATCCTGCTCTTCAATAATGGCCCGCACTCTTATTTTGCCACCACGTTTGCCTTCGTTGTAATTGGTAGCGTCCATTATACCACCGGTTAAAAAATCGGGCAATAACTCAAACTTTTTACCACGTAAATGTTTTATCGATGCTTCAATTAATTCGCAAAAATTGTGAGGAAGAATTTTGGTAGCCAAACCTACCGCAATTCCCTCTGCACCCTGTGCAAGCAATAATGGAAATTTCATTGGCAGCGTAACGGGTTCATTTTTGCGCCCGTCGTAGCTTAGCTGGTTTATGGTTGTTTTTGCATTAAATGCAACTTCCAATGCAAATTTGCTAAGCCTCGCTTCAATGTATCTCGGTGCCGCTGCATCATCGCCTGTTCTCACATCTCCCCAGTTTCCTTGCGTTTCAATCAGCAAATCTTTTTGGCCCATATTTACCAGGGCATCACCAATGCTTGCATCACCATGCGGATGGTACTGCATACTTTGCCCAATGATATTTGCAACTTTATTGAACCTGCCATCATCCATTTCCTTCATGGCATGAAGAATTCTTCGTTGTACCGGCTTCAATCCATCCTCAATAGCTGGCACTGCCCTTTCTAATATTACATAGCTGGCATAATCTAAAAACCATGTTTTGTATTGACCGCCAATGCCTGAGGCTGTGTGTTTATAATCTTCTTTATTTGCTTTTGCCATGTAAGTTTCTTCTAATTCAAGTTTTTAAAACAAATACTCAATATTCAATAATCAATATTCAAATTCTTTTAATTGAGTATTACTATTTGATCTGAATAGTATTATTATCTAATCCTTTTCCTTTTTGTTTTAATTTATTTGTTGTTTTCTCTAATCTCTTTATTCTGTTTTGCTATAATAATGCTTTTTGCCATTATAGCAATAAGCTCTTCCGTTTCATTATAAATACGTTCCAATTTTTAAATTGGGTTTATAAATTCCTTTTTAATTATCACTTTTAATGCAGTTCTGCATTCTTTTAATTCTTTCAAAACCACTCCCATCTTATGTAAAAAATCATTTGAAGATTCTGCCGCTTGTGCTTCTCCATAATTAAATGTTGGAGAATGGCATGATCTTATTAACTGTCCAGCAATGTAATTCCCTTCTCTATTATTAGGCAAATTTTCAACTACATCAATCATTCTACATGTGAAATCTACCAACCTATCCTCTAAGTCATAAATCTTTGTTGTCATAAAAGAATACTTTTCACTAAAACAATCCCATTAAAAATAAACTATTGAGTATAACAATTTGGAACTTGAACATTGAGCATTGATTATTGAGTATTTTGCTTTCAATTCTTAAACCATCCTCAATTCAAAATCCTTTGCATTGCCTACCTCACCCTGCACTTCAAAAACCTGCATAGCTGCCAGTGTTTTTAATCTCCATAAAAGGTATGCATCGCTTGCACCAATTTTTACTTTGGTGCCCACCTGTTGTAAAATTTTACTTGCTTTTTGAAATTCTGTAGGAACAAACTTTTTTAGTTCAGCATCAAAATAATCGTAATCAAATTGTGCTAATTTTTTTCCGCCTTCCAGCTTACGAATCCCTTTATTTTCATTCATTAATTTTGTCCATTCATCCGGGTCAACTTCAAACTCTGAGGTTGTGATTTCTCTTGCCAGTTTTTTTGCTTTTAAAAATTCTCTTGCGGGTATCTGATGCAAATATTCATGGTAAAATATATTTCCTTTCTCATTTATGAAAGGAAGATTATTAAGGTACAAAATAAATACCCGCCCTTGAAATTCCTTCATGTAATTTAATATCCAATAGTAACCACAAACATCGTGGCTGTTTTGTGCGACCCATATCCATAAGACTTCTTCTTCATTTCTGCGCATGGTGCCTACAAGCTCTGCAACTGTTTTATAATCATCAACACTTCCATCATCTACCTTGTGCCAATATTCACCACCGGTAAGCACAGCCCTCCACCATTGTTTACGCATTTCTATTCCTTGGCCTACATAACAATTTTGTAATGGGCCTACCGCCAGGTCATCCTTTATTTGTACAATTTCACCAGATAAACTCTCATCAAGCAAAATTACTTCGCCCATCACTTTTACATCTGCTTCACCAAAAACTACGTGTATCATCTTTTCTAAAATGGTATTTTATATTAATTAATTTTTTTGAATGCAGTAATAAACACAACTAGTGAAAAAATTTCGTACCCATGGTATTGCTTTTACAATGCCAAACTGCTTCCGTGGTTTCCAGCCAAACTTGTATTCGTAAATAGGGTTTAATAAATAATGTGTTTCATTTAAAACCTGATAGTTGGTTTCTTTCACAATTTTTTCAAATCGTTCTATTGAAATACCGGTTTCTTTAATTTCAACCATCTCCTGCCAGTTTTCGCCATTGGCTTTTAAGAGCCATTTGTAAATGGGCATAGGTAATAAATGGTAGTAAGGTATTTTAGAAAGCCATTTGCCTTTGCAAATTTGCTGGTGTCCGCCAAGCGGCATTTGCCATGGTGGAAACCCAAAAAATACAATTCCGTTCGGGGACAAAAAAGTTTGCATATAGGCCATCAGTTTTAGCTGGTCGTGTATATGTTCAATGACGTCTTTTAAAATAATAACATCAAAAGCGCCGCCTAAATCTGTTGCACTGGTATCATAAATATTATTAGAAATAAAGGAAATTTTTCCTGCATTTATTTCCTGACTGAGCCATTCACGGGCATTTACAAGCCTTGGCTCATCCAGCTCCACACCAACGCCAATGCAGCCTCTGTCAATAAATGCTTTTAATACACCGCCTTCACCGCAGCCAATTTCCAATACTCGCATACCGGCAGTTACAGGAAATTTTTCTTCTATAAATGGCAGGACATATTTATTGGTATTAAGAATTTGCATCTCAAAATACCGCTTCCTGTCTTTGTGAAATTCAAACATATTTTTATTTTCAAGTGGCTTAACCCTCAACAAATACGAAGTAAGATAATTTTTTGCCAACTTTCTCTTGCCAAATGCCCTGCAAAATTGCGGGACCAACTACTAACTGCCTACAATCTCCACCGCTTCGTCAATCTCTACTTTCAAATTATCAATTATAAATTCCTGCCTGCTAGGTGTATTTTTACCCATGTAATATTCTAGCAACTCCTGCATGTGTTCTCCCTGCTCAGGTATAAGGGGTTGCAGTTTCATATTGGCACCAATAAAACGGGCAAATTCATCCGGACTAATTTCACCCAACCCTTTAAACCTGGTTATTTCCGGCTTGGCACTCAGTTTATTTATAGCAGCCTGTTTTTCCTTTTCGTCGTAGCAATAGATTGTTTCCTTTTTATCTCTCACCCTAAACAGCGGTGTTTCTAAAATATAAACATGCCCATTTTTAACAAGGTCAGGAAAAAACTGTAGAAAAAATGTCATTAATAACAAACGAATATGCATACCATCCACATCTGCATCCGTAGCTACTACAATGTTGTTGTACCGGAGGCCTTCATAACCTTCCTCAATATTTAAAGCATGCTGAAGCAAATTAAACTCTTCGTTTTCGTACACAATTTTTTTAGTGAGCCCAAAACAATTTAGTGGCTTACCCCGAAGACTAAAAACTGCCTGTGTATTTACATTGCGTGACTTTGTAATAGATCCACTAGCGCTGTCACCCTCCGTTATAAAAATGGTACTTTCTTTTTGCTTTTCGAGTACGTTGTCTTTGTCTTTTCCCGTTGCTTCGTCGTTGTAATGAAACTTACAATCCCTCAATTTTTTATTATGAAGATTTGCTTTTTTTGCCCGCTCATTTGCAAGTTTCTTTATACCTGCCAGTTCTTTGCGTTCCCTCTCGTTTTGCTCTATCCGTTTACGCAAATTATCGGCTACAGCAGGATTTCTATGTAAGAAATTATCCAGTTCCTTGTGTAGAAAATCGTAGATAAAATTTTTCATGCTTGCACCGCCCTCGCTTACCTGCTGGCTGCCCAACTTAGTTTTCGTCTGGCTCTCAAACACAGGCTCCTGCACCCGCACACTTACTGCCGCACAAATACTGCCCCTAATATCAGATGCGTCGTAGTCTTTTTTAAAATACTCTCTGATGGTTCTTACATACCCTTCCCTAAACGCAGCCAAATGTGTACCGCCTTGGGTAGTAAACTGTCCATTTACGAAACTGTAATATTCTTCGCCATAACCGTTTTCGTGGGTAATGGCTACTTCAATATCTTCTCCTTTTAAATGTATGATTGGATAGCGAATTTCATCTGCATTGGTTTTACGCTGCAGCAAATCCAGCAGGCCATTTTTACTTACATACCGCTTGCCGTTCAAGTTCATTACAAGCCCGGCATTTAAAAAACAATAGTTCCAAAACTGGTTATCCAAGTATTCCTGCACAAAATGAAAGTTTTTAAAAATACTCTCATCAGGCTTAAACTCTACAAACGTGCCGTTTTCCTCCTTGCTGGTAGTTTCTTTAGAATCTTTTACCAAAACACCTCTTTCAAATTCAGCAGTTTTTTCTCTGCCATCACGGTAAGCAGTCACTTTAAAATAATCGCTCAGTGCATTTACCGCTTTTGTACCCACACCATTGAGCCCCACACTTTTTTGAAAGGCTTTACTGTCGTATTTAGCACCCGTGTTCATTTTACTTACCACATCAACCACTTTCCCCAACGGAATGCCACGTCCGTAATCTCTCACCGTAAGTGTTTTATTAGCAATGGTTACATCTACATGTTTGCCGTACCCCATAGCATGTTCATCTATGCAATTGTCAATTACCTCCTTCAGTAACACATACACGCCATCGTCCGGACTGCTTCCATCGCCCAGTTTACCAATGTACATCCCCGGTCGCAAGCGAATATGTTCCTTCCAGTCAAGACTTCTTATATTATCTTCGTCGTATTTTACATCTATTTTTTCTGCCATGGTATTCGAGTACTTAGTATTGAGTATTGAGTATTTAGTATTGAGACTAGTCTTTGATACTTTTAGGTTACCTCTATTTTCTTAAACATTTTACATTATAAATTTGTTTTTTAGCCGAGCAAAGACAGTAGCATCAGTCATCTTCAGTTGTCTCACACTTCTGCGGGACACGTTTCGTCTTTATCTCTTTTTTCATCTTTAATTATGCTTTGAATAAGCTTACTTTTTTACGATAGCTTCTTACTATGCAAGTTTAAATAACGCCGAATTGCCAGATACTGGAGTCCCCTTCCAACAGACGTAGCAGGCTAGCCTAAGACTGCGAATATATCAAACCACATTTTCATATTATCTATAGATTTTCCACATAGTTCCTAAAAATGTTAGCAAATATATACTACTTTCTCGTTTTTAGCATTTAAACGAACTTGTTAACAACCAAAGATGTTACTGCAACCTAGTTGGAATTGTACATATTTAAAAAAGGAAACAAAATGAAAAATTTAAAGAGGTTTGTTGGTGCTTTAGCAACTTTTACAATAATATCCCGTACCAGTACCCAAGTAATTTCTTCGTACAAAGATGAAAAAGTTGCTGTGAAAGACCATAAAAAAATATTGGTATTGGGCATTTTTCAACCCAAAGAACAGGCGTTAAGGCAAGAAACAGAAATGCAGCTCGTGAGAAGGTTGAAAGATCAAGGATACAATGCTGCTTGCGCCATGGAAGATTTTGGGCCGAAGGCATTTGATAAAATAGCTGGAAACCGGTTAGCAGCAAAACAAAATCTAACGATTACGATGCTGTTATTACAACAGCGCTTCTCTATAAAACCAAAGAAGAAAATTAACAGCTCGGTCCATCTCTTATTCAGCCCGTAGGTGCTTATTATAATCGGTTCGGGCGTTATTATTCTACTGTGTATGATTGGTTATATACTCCTGATTACTACAATACTTCTACAGATTATTTTTTCGAGCGCAATTTGTTTGATATTAGATGTGGAGATTTAATTTATTCTATTCAAACAAAATCTTATGATTGTTCATCTGCCGCAAGTTTGGCAAGTGATAACAGTAAGAAGGTGGTACAATATCTTAAAGATAAAGGTGTTTTTATAAAAAAATTATGTTTGGGCATTCAATCGGAAAAAGCGGAAGAAAAAATTCTCTCGCTTTTTTATGTGGGGTACAAGGGTAAAGTTATATTTGGTTCATAAAGTTTTGCAAAGTAAAAACAAAGAAGTTACTACATTTATACATATTTTTTAGGTAGATGACAAAGCAAATAATGATAGAACAAACATTGAAAGTTTTTAATCAGCTTCCCGATGAGAAGATGGAAGAAATTTCCAACTTTGCAGATTTTGTTTTAAAAAATGTATGAAGATTCCATTCTACTAAAAAACATGCAAAAAGCTGCTTCAAGTAGTGAGACATTTAAATTTTAAAATGAACAAGAAGATATTTACACTTTAGTTGATGTGAAAAAATCATACAATGACTAAAAGTGATGTTGTGCTTATAACATTTCCATTTACAGATTTAAGCGGAAGCAAATTACGACCTGCAATAATTTTAGCTGTAAATACATTAGATATTACAGTTTGTTTTATTAATAGGTAGTATAAAGTAGATTGTGTAAACTGATATAGAAATTAGCCCAACTCAAAAAAATGGAATTAAACAGCCATCAATTATAAGAACCAGTAAAATTGCCACACTAGATAAACGCTTCGCAAAAGGACTAATTGGACAACTATCTTCTAATGATATAATTTTGATAAATAAAAACTTGAAATTATTATTTCAAATTACCAAAAAAATAGTATTGCAACCCTTAATAGCCAACCGCAACTTAATAAAAACGTTAGCTGAAGAAAAACTAGATGAAAATGATGCTTTCCGTAGTTATTTGCAAAAGATAGATTCGCTTGAACTGGATAAAAAGGTTCACACTATAAATGATATTATTACCCCACAAATAGATTGTACAGCTTGCGGTGCATGTTGCAGGCAGCTAATGATAAATGTAACCCCGGAAGAAAAAGTAAAAGTCGCCAACCATTTAAACATCACTCCTGAAGAATTTAAGGAAAATTATTTGGAAGAAAGTATGCAGGGCAAATTAATAATGGGTAGCATTCCTTGCCATTTTTTAGCAGATTCAAAATGTACTGTTTATGAAAACAGGTTTACGGAGTGCAGGGCTTTTCCTCACTTGCATGAAGACAATTTTAAAGGACGGCTTTTTGGAACACTTGTACATTATGCCATGTGTTCTATAATTTACAATGTAGTGGAACAGTTGAAGGTGGAAGTTGGATTTAAGGGGTAGATTTAAAAAAAAAGGTAATTGCAATTTTATATTAGTTATTTACTGGACGCGTTAAGGGAAGTAATAAGACTGTGGGAGAATAAAAAAGACTTCGTGTTAGTAAAACCACCCAGTCCTCCGGACCTCCTCCGGTGGAGGGGAATCAAAACCAGCCCATCTTGCGAACACAACTGCAGTGGAGGTGATTTAAAAGTTGAACATTTTTACGTTGACAAATCTTTCGCTCTTGCAAATGTGCCTGACTTGGTGCGGTGGCTTCGCTTAGTCCTTTGTAAAGAAGTCTGCCATTAGTTCTGCTTGTTTTAAAACTGTTTCTATTGCTTTGGCTTGTTTGTCTGGTGGATAACCCCACTTTGTCAATGTCCGCTTTACAATAACCATAAGTCTTGCTCTTGCACTTTCCCTAATTGTCCAGTCAATAGTTGCGTTGGCTCTTACTTTGTCTGTAATTTCTCTTGCAATTTCTTTGAGTTGGTCGTCACCCAAAACCATAACTGCACTGTCGTTTACTTCTAAAGCATTGTAAAAAGCAACTTCGTCTTTCGTCAATCCAAGTCGTTCGCCTTCTTTATCGGCTTCTGTAATTTCCTTCGCAATGTTGATGAGTTCCTGTATAATTTCTGCTGTTGTCAACAAGTTGTTTTGGTAGCGTTTTATTGCACCCTCCAACATTTCCAACAATTTTTTACTCTTTACTAAATTGGTTTTGGAACGTGTTTTTATTTCGTCATTCAACAACTTCTTTAAAAGTTCTAAAGCTAAATTTTGGTGCTTCATTCCTTTTACTTCTAAAAGAAATTCATCTGATAAAATTGAGATGTCTGGTTTTGCCATACCAGCAGCTTCAAAAATATCCATCACTTTGTCGGAACTTAATGCTTCATCCACTATTTGTTTGATAGCTGTTTCAATTTCAATGTCAGATTTGCCTGTTCCTGTTCCTTCAAATTTTACAAGTCTTGCTTTTACTGCTTGAAAAAATGCAATGTCGTCTTTGATTTCCATTGCTCTTTCGTGAGGAATGGATAATGCAAAAGCTTGACTTAATAAAGTTACTTCTCTTATGAAACGTGTTTTGCCATCTTCTAAACCTAAAATGTGTTCTTCTGATTGCAGAATGATTGACATTTTTTCCTTCGCTTCTACATTGAAAAGCCGTTTGTAATTAAACTTAAAACTGTTTGCGTAGTATGCTTCGGGTTCTTCGGCAACAATATCATTTTGTGTTTTTGCTTCTTCATTGAAAAATTGTTGAACAACTTCAAATTTTTCGTTCATCAATTCAATTGCTTTTTCTAAATCCAAAGTTGGTTCACCTTTTCCACCTGCATCAGAATAAAAAGACAATGCTTTTTTCAAGTCTGTTGCAATTCCCAAATAGTCCACAATTAAACCGCCTGGTTTATCTTTAAAAACTCGATTAACCCTTGCTATGGCTTGCATTAAATTGTGTCCTCTCATTGGTTTATCAATATAAAGGGTATGCAAACAAGGAGCATCAAAACCTGTTAGCCACATATCACGAACAATAACCAAACGCAAAGGGTCGACTGGGTCTTTCATTCGTTCTGCTAAATTTTTACGCTGTTGTTTTGTGGTGTTGTGGCGTTGCATTTCTGGACCGTCCGCACTTGTAGAAGTCATTACAACTTTAATAGCTCCTTTGCTTAAATCCTCATCGTGCCAATCGGGTCTTAATGCAATAATTTTTTTGTATAAATCGGCTGCAATTCTTCGGCTCATTGCTACAATCATTCCTTTGCCATCAAATACTTTTTGGCGTTGTTCTGAATGTGTTACAATGTCTTTAGCTAAGTTTTTAATGCGTTCTACATTACCTACAATTGCCTCCAGCTTTGTGTATTTGGCTTTCGCTTTTTGTTGGTCTGTTATTTCTTCATCTTCTTCAAGTTCTTTGTCAAACTCTTCAATCAGGCGTTTACCTTCTTCATCTAAATTCACTTTTGCCAAACGGCTTTCATAATAAATGCGAACTGTTGCTCCATCAGCAACCGCTTGTGAAATATCATAAACATCTACATATTGTCCGAAAACTTGTGGCGTATTTACGTCTGTGCCTTCAATTGGTGTTCCAGTAAAACCGATGTAAGTAGCATTGGGTAAAGCATCTCTCATATATTTGGCGAAGCCATACGCAATACGTTCTCCAATTTTTTCTTTGGTTTCTTTATCTTTTACTTCTTTGATGGATGCTTCAAAACCGTATTGTGTTCTGTGGGCTTCGTCTGCTATTACTACAATATTTTTACGTTCAGAAAGTTGCTCGTAAACCGATTTTTGGTCTTCGGGTAAAAACTTTTGAATGGTGGCAAATACAATTCCACCGCTTGCTACTTTTAGCAATTCTTTTAAATGTTCTCTGTCTTTTGCTTGAACTGGCTCTTGTCTTAATAATTGTTTGGAATTTGCAAACGTGTCAAATAATTGGTCGTCCAAATCATTACGGTCGGTAATTACTAAAATGGTTGGATTTTGCATTTCGGGTGCTGTAATAAGTTTGCCCGAATAAAAAACCATACTCAAACTTTTTCCCGAACCTTGTGTATGCCAAACTACACCGCCTCTTTTGTCTCCGTTTGCTCCTGATGCAATAATGGAAGATTGCACCGCTTTGTTTACTGCGTAATACTGATGATAAGCCGCTAATTTCTTAACGGTTTCAATTTGTGTAATGTTGTCTGAACTATGATTTTTAGGATTGGTATGATTAACTTGATTTTTTAGCGTTTATTCAAAGACGATAAAGTTTCGTACTAAGTCAAGGAGTGTTGCAGGGTTCAACATTCCTTTTAGTAGAATTTCTAATTGAGGAATAAAACGTGATGCTTCTTTTTTGCCGTCTGCTGTTTTCCAAGTCATAAAACGGCTGTAACCTGCCGAAACGCTACCTGCTTTACATTCCATTCCGTCTGATATTACGCAAATGGCATTGTAGGTAAATAAACTTGGAATGGTTGATTTATATGTTTGCAATTGGTCAAACGCTTTTCGCATTGTAGCGTTTTCGTCTGCTGCGTTTTTAAGTTCAATAACCACTAAAGGCAAGCCATTTACAAACAGCAATAGATCAGGTCTTTTGTTTTGATTGTTCTCAACAATGGTATATTGATTGATACACAAAAATTCATTGTTCAATGGATTTTCAAAATCAATTAAAGCCACTTCATAACTGCGTTCAAAGCCGTCTTGCTGATAAGGTATTTTTACTTTTTCTACTAATAGTTGATGAAAGGTTTCATTGTTGTGCAACAATTCAGGCGAATAAATTCGCAATACTTTTTGAATGGCTTGTTCTTGTGCATCGTGCGGAATGTTTGGGTTAAGCACCGAAACGGATTTGCGTAAGCGGTCAATCAAAACAATTTGCTCAAAGTTTTCTCTTTCTGTTTGTTCTGCTCCGGGAGCAAGAGCCAAGCCGTGAACATACTCCCAAACCATAGCTTGAAGCACTTCAATAGCAAAGGTTTCTATTTTGTCTTCTGTTATTGGCTTCATTTTGTTAAGTTAAAAGTTATAAGTGAATAGTTAAAAGTTGCCATTACTTTTAGTTTTTCACTTTCCATTGTTCAGTTTAGCGGTTTTTATGGTTGAAACTAACATAGCTATGAGTTCATTACAGTCGGATTGCAAGCTAAAAAATAGTTTTTCATCAATATAATCCGTGTCTTTCAAAATAGAAATCCAATATTCCGTTTCGTTGGCTTCTTTTAGTGAAATACTCATTTTATTAATGAAATCAGCTTTACTTTGCCCAAATTCTGCTTCTCTAATTAAAGCTCCAATCGAAGTCCCACTTCTCAACACCTGCTTGCTTAACACAAATTCTTTTTTATCTGCCTGCAAAAACTGAGACAATGGCACAATACGAATTGCAAAGGCATAACTTTTGTCTTTTAATACTGACTTACTCATCGCTTTTCACTTTTAGTTCTTCACTTATCACTTATCACTTCCCTAATTGCTTTATCAAAATCGCTTTCAATCAATTTGTCCTGTGCAATTGTATATTTTTCATACTCACTTTCAGCTAATGTTAATGCGACTTGATGCGAAATTTTACCCTGATGGTTTAAAACTGCCTCTTCATTAAATTGCAAAAAAGCATCCAATTTTTCTATCCAATCTTTCATATACATTACGGCACCTTTCAATGCTTGGC
>JBJXGJ010000280.1:0-17005 GCA_046153805.1 Ferruginibacter sp.
AGGGGCGTGAAATACGCTACAGCAGCGAGTTTGAAAAAGACGGCATCAATGTGAATTTTGTTGAAAACACCGGTGATTATTCTATTTATGTAAGAACCTACGAACGTGGCGTTGAAGATGAAACACTAAGTTGTGGCACCGGTGTTACCGCCGCTGCGCTGATGAGTGCTCACCATGAACGTGGTTTTAACCAAATAGAAGTAAAAACGAACGGCGGACATTTAAGTGTAGAATATAATAAAACGGGAGACGAAAGTTTTACCGACATCTATTTATGCGGACCGGCAACCTTTGTTTATAAAGGGGTTATTAATATTTAAAAAATGATTCAGTATTTTAATATAATTGACCATAAAACCGTTGCGTTAGATAAGCCCGGTAACGGTACGTGGGTAAATGTATTACCACCGTTGAAGCAGGAGGAGTTTTCTGAACTAAGCAACGCACTAAGTATTCCCTTAGATTTTTTAAAAGATTCATTGGATATTGATGAACGCAGTCGCTACGAAGCCGACGATGATGTAAAACTGATAGTGATAAAAACCCCCACCGAAAACAATTCGTTTAATGAAAGTGATGCGTTTTATATTACTATTCCCATCTGTATCATTTTAACAAATGAACAAATTGTAACCGTAAACTCTTTCGAAAATGAAGCCATAAAAAAGTTTCTAAACAGTTTTCAAAATCGCAATCCTGACAAGAGGAACATGATGCTCCTGAAAATATTTGAAAAAGTTACTAATACGTATCAGGATCATTTAAAGGAAATAAACCAACGACGTAATGTACTGGAGCAAAAACTGTATGCTGCAAACAGAAATGAAGAACTGTTTCAGTTAATGCGCATTCAAAAAAGTTTGGTTTATTTTGTAACGGCACTTCGCAGCAACGAATTGCTTTTAATGAAACTTGCTCGTACCAATTTTTTGCAACTTAGCGAAGATGAAAAATATTTTTTGAATGATTTAGTAATCGAAACTTCTCAGGCACTTGAAACAGCAAATACCTATACTAATATTTTGATAAGTACTTTAGATGCGTTCGCCAGCATCATCAGCAATAACCAAAATGAAGTACTTAAAAGACTTACTACCATTACTCTTTTTCTTAGTATTCCTGTTTTAATAGCCAGTATTTATGGTATGAATGTGCCACTGCCATTTCAAAATTCTCCTTATGCGTTTTGGATTCCTATTGCAATATCGCTTGCCATCCTTGCCTACGTAACATTTAAATTTATTAACAGAAAAGCAAAATGATCAGCATTCGTGTTTACGGCATTTTAATAAACGATGAGCAGCAAATTTTAGTGAGCGATGAGTATATACGTGGAATGTACATAACAAAATTTTGCGGTGGTGGTTTGCAGGAAGGTGAAGGAACACGTGATTGCCTGCGCAGGGAATTTATGGAAGAAATGAATTTACCTGTAGAAGTTGGCGATCATTTTTACACGACGGATTTTTACCAGCAATCAGCTTTTAGAAAAGGCGATCAAATAATGTCCATTTATTACAAAGTAAAAGCTTTGGAACCGATAACAACACCGCTTCGCAACCAGCCATTTCAATTTGATGAACGAGAAATGCAGCTGTACAAAGACACCGGCGAAACGGAAACTTTTCGGTTTATAAACCTCACAGAATTTAGCGACGAAGCCATTACCCTGCCCATAGATAAAATTGTAGCAAGAATGGTTTTAGCAGAAAAATAATTTATTATTCATCAGCGGATGGTCCGTAGCTACCGGGAATGGCAATATCCAACATTCTTAAATACACACCAAGCTGCGCCCTGTGGTGCACACTGTGGTTGAGCACCCATGTACGCATTATCTGTGCTTTTGGCATCGTAAAATAAATTATTTCGCCATTGCGCATTGTCCATGGTTTCGCCATTTCTTCATCAGTCGCATTTTCGAGTATCATGGCAGATGCTAGTAAACATTTATCAAACAAAGCAAGTAATTCTTCATTATTTGTTAGTACCTCAGGTATAAAATCAAGTTTTGCAAAATCAAGTTCATCCTGCTGCACTGTTTCTTTTGCCCAGCCATAAATCTCAGCAATATGCCTGGCAAGGTTACCCATCGGCATACTTTTTTCGTGTGGTTTATAACTGCTTTTTTCAAATGGAAATAGTGCAAGCATTTTTCTAGTTGTAATGGCCTCTGCCTGCAATTCGGCAAGCATTTGTTTAGCAATTGTCATGGTGTGTATTGTGAATGGTGAATTTGTGAATAGTCAAGATGTGGAGTGTGAATGGTCAATAATTCAAATCTGAATATCACATAAATCGCAAATGTTTATATAAACTTCATTTTTATTGAGCATGTATTAAAAACTTGATGATCAGTTAAGTTTTTCAGAATTGACATTTCCCACTTCACAATTCACAAAAAAAATCTATCAGCCATAAGCCGGATTCTGTTTTCGTTGCACGATAGTACAAAAAAGGCTGTCATTTATCTTGCTGCAACATTACTGTTACAATCTTGCTGCCTACCCTCCTCTGTTTTCGCAAAAGCGAAATACGAACGAGCCGCCCGCTAGTTTTTCACCCCAGAGGTATATGTGGCATTACAGCATGCAAAGTTTACCCGTAGGCACAGTTACCTGCACCAACTGTGAGCTCTTACCTCACATTTTCACCCTTATCCCGGCCGTAAGTCGGGACGGTCATTTTCTGTGGCACTTTTTCTTGTTTTATTGCTAAAACAGCCGGTAGTTAACCGGTGCATTGCCCTTTGCTGTCCGGACTTTCCTCCCCGCATAAATACGGAGCGACAGCCGGCTGATAGAACTACAAAAATATGGTTTTTAAAGTTGTAAGTTATGAGTAGTAAGTTATAAGTTATGATGAGTTTACAATTGCGGGTTCGAAGTTGCAAGTTTAATACAGAATCCTAGTCTACAATAAAAGCTAAATAGTAAATTGAAGATGAAATGTGATTTCTTTTTTCATTTCCCCAAAAAGAAAAAAACAACAATTAACAATTGCCACCGAATATGAGAAATGCTGTTTCCTTGTTCTGCTCAAAAAAAAACAAAAAATCATGCTTTATCAAAACTAAATTCATTTTTTAAAAGACTCCAACATTCAACCATCAACTTTCAACCTTTCTTACATCTTTCCTATCTTAGCCGAATGAATACCTATGCTGAAGAAAATTATCTGAAAGCTTTGTTTAACCTTAGCAACGAAAAAGGCGAAGTAACTGTGCAAGAGTTAAGCCTTGAGCTAAATATAAAAATGCCTTCCGTAAACAGCATGATAAAAAAACTCGCTGAAAAAAAGTTGGTTTTATATGAGAGTTATAAGCCGTTGAAGTTATCTGAAAAAGGCAAGAAAGCAGCTGGTCTTATCATTCGCAAACACAGGCTTACTGAAATGTACCTTGTAGATAAAATGGGCTTCGGCTGGGAGCAGGTACACGAAATTGCCGAACAGGTGGAGCATTTACAGTCGCCTTTATTTTTTGATAAAATGGATGAACTTCTGGGTTTTCCAAACGTAGATCCGCATGGGTCGCCAATACCTGATAAAGAAGGAAAAATACACTGGCTGGAGTTTAAAAAACTAAGCGATTGCAAAGCGGGCGATAAAGTAAAACTTGCAGCTGTAACCCATTCTTCAGAAGACTTTTTAAAATTTTTAAATGCCAAAGGACTTCACCTTGGCCTTGTTGTAAAAGTGATTTCTACAGAAACCTTTGATGGAACCGTTACTGTAAACTATGGCAAAAAAAACAATGAAATGTTTAGCAAAATGGTGTCAGAAAAATTACTCACAGAGAAGATTTAATATCCTTTCCGGCTATCCTTCACAGTTTAATCCTTAAATGTTCTATAGCGATGGGAGTGATTTTATTTATAAATTTTCGACAATAAATTTTTATACATAAGTTTCTTATGTATATTTGCCTTGTGAAACAATCTAACCAACTATTTAGGGGGTCTCTTACCACCATTTTACTTAAACTGCTGAGCGAAAATGAAAAAATGTATGGTTACGAAATAACCAAAAAAGTAAAAGAGCTAAGTGATGGCAAACTTGTTTTAACTGAAGGTGCGCTCTACCCATCTCTACACAAATTAGAAGCGGAAGGTTTGCTGGAAGTAAAAATGGAAAGCATTGGAAACCGCAACCGCAAATATTATTCGCTCACCAAACATGGTAAAAAAGAAACAGGTAATAAATTAAAAGAAGTAGTAGCTTTTATTGAACAGATGCAACAGATTTTAAACCTTAAACCGTCTTTGTAAAATGACACTTTCAAAAGAGCAAATACAACAACTATTCTTATTTACCGAGAAAAAATTTGTGCGCTGGTACGATTTGCAGGTAGAACTTGTAGATCATTTAGCAGAAAAGATTGAAGCGCAAATGGAACAGGACGCCACGCTTTCTTTTGAAAAAGCACTGGGAAATGTGTATGCAGGCTTCGGCATTTTTGGCTTTGCACAAATTGTAAGAGAAAAGGAAGAAGCATTGCGAAAAGCAAATAATAGATTGCTGTGGAAAGAGATAGGTAAGCAATTTACATGGCCTAATTTGATAAGGAGTGTCGCAATACTTGGGTTAATTTTTACAGTTGTTTTTCAATTTAGCATTCCAACGCTTGCAATTGCAACACTTTTATTATACTGCATTGACATTGCTATTAATGGGAGGTTCAATTTGATAAAAAGCAATTGGAATTCTCTAAGAAAATCAAAAAATAAAAAAGCGTCCAACAAGAAGAATCTAATGATACTCCAGAATTTGCCTGCTTTTAGTGCTTCAAGTATAATATACCTCCAATTTATGATAATGAGATATAATGAAGTTCTATTAACTGAAAATGAAAATTTAACCACAGGGTATAAAATATCTTTCAGCCTTTTAGTTTTTGGTGGAATACTTATTTATAGCTGCGCAAAAAGGGTTTCCCTTGGGATTATTTTTAAGGCCCAACAACTTTATCCTGAAGCATTTGCTTAAATACGCCCAACAAAAAACCCGAAATAACTTTCGGGTTTTTTGTTAATTTATTTCTTCATATACATTACTTCTTTTACTAGCTTTACCGTTCTTTCAATATTTGGTAAATACAGTGCTACCAAATTCGGCGCATAGTGCATAGGTGCATCTACTGAAGTTATTCTGCGTATCGGTGCATCTAGATAATCGAAGCCCTCTTTTTGTATGCGGTAAGCTATTTCTGAACTTACAGAAGCAAATGGCCACTGCTCTTCAACTATTACCAATCGGTTTGTCTTTTTTACACTTTCTAAAATAGTGAACCAGTCAAGCGGACGAATGGTTGCCACATCTATTACTTCTGCCTCAATTCCTTCCTTTGCTAATTCTTCCGCTGCACCTAATGCCACTTTCATCATTTTATTAAACGATACAATCGTTACATCTTTGCCTTCTCTTTTAATAAAACACTTTCCAATTGGTAACACGTATTCCTCTTCGGGCACATCGCCTTTTTCGCCATACATAACTTCGCTTTCCATAAACATTACAGGGTCGTCGTCTCTTATTGCGGCTTTTAATAATCCTTTTGCATCATAAGGATTGCTCACAGAAATAACTTTTAACCCCGGAATATTTGCATACATACTTTCAAACGCTGTACTATGCTGTGCACCTAACTGCCCCGCACTGCCGTTTGCACCGCGAAATACAATCGGACAACCAACCTGCCCCCCACTCATAGCAAGCATTTTTGATGCAGTATTTAAAATTTGATCTAACGCAAGTACTGCAAAATTCCAAGTCATGAATTCTACAATTGGCCTAAGCCCATTTTGTGCTGCACCCACTGCAATAGCGGTAAAACCAAGCTCGGCTATAGGCGTATCAATAATCCTTTTTTCGCCAAACTCTTCCAACATTCCCTGGCTCACTTTGTAGGCACCATTGTACTCTGCCACTTCTTCTCCCATTAAAAAAACCCTGTCGTCCTTTCTCATTTCTTCCTGCATGGCTTCTCTCAGAGCCTCTCTAAACGCTATTTGACGCATTGTTGGTTGATTGGTTTATTAGTTGATATATAAGCTCCGTTAAAAATTCGAGCAAATTTATTGTATCAATGTTAAATGAGCAAAAGATAAAATCTCTTTACATTTTCAATAAGATAAAGTTTAAAAATTTCTAGATGCGCCATTAGCACATTAGCCAATCAGCTATTAATTTATGTTTTCAATCACCATAGCGCTGGCACCACCGCCACCATTGCAAATACCCGCAGCACCGTATTTTGCCTTGTTTTGTTTTAACACATTTAAAAGTGTAACAATTATTCTTGCACCGCTTGCACCAAGTGGGTGACCAATAGAAACAGCACCACCATTAACATTCACTTTTGCCGGATCTAGTTTCATTCTCTTTGTATTTTCCAAACCAACAACAGCAAAGGCTTCGTTCAATTCCCAATAACTAATATCCTCCATTTGTAATCCTGCTTTTGCAACTGCTTTGGGCACAGCAATAGATGGAGTAGTTGTAAATAATTCAGGCGACTGTTCAGCATCAGCATAACTCATAATCTTACCGATGGCTTTTAAACCAAGTTCTTCCATTTTTTTCTTGCTGATTAAAAGTACTGCAGCAGCACCATCATTCATCGTACTTGAGTTTGCTGCCGTAACAGTTCCATCTTTTACAAATGCACCTTTTAGGCCAGCGATTTTATCAAACTTTACGTTGAACGGTTCTTCGTCTTTTGAAAAAATAACAGGGTCGCCTTTTCTTTGTTGAATAGAAACAGGAACAATTTCATTTTCAAATTTCCCTTCGTTTGATGCAGCCTGTGATCTTTTATAACTTTCTACTGCAAATGCATCCTGGTCTTCTCTGCTGATACCGCAACTCGTTGCACAAAACTCTGCGGCGTTGCCCATTGCTTTTCCATCGTAAACATCTGTTAAACCATCTTTTGCCAGACCATCTATCATGGTTACGTTGCCGTACTTATTTCCCCAGCGCATATTTTCCGTATAAAAAGGCACATTGCTCATGCTTTCCATCCCGCCAGCAATAACAATATCTGCATCGCCGAGCATGATACTTTGTGCAGCCTGTGCAATGGCTTTCATACCACTTGCGCACACTTTGTTTATTGTGGTACAATTTACTTCGTTTGGCAACCCTGCAAACTTTGCAGCCTGCCTGGCAGGTGCCTGCCCAAGGTTTGCCTGTATAACAGACCCCATCAACACATCGTCAATTTGCGATGGCGCTAAACCGCTTTTTTCCAACGCACCTGTTATAGCAGCAGCACCCAATTGTGTTGCAGAAAGATCTTTAAGTGAACCGCCAAAACTTCCAATAGGTGTGCGCACTGCAGATAAAATATATACTTCTTCCATAGTGTTTTTTTTTGATTGCAAATGTAAGTTTTATTGTGCTACAAAATTTCGGTTAAATCGCTTACGCAATAACAAAAAAATCCTGCTCTAAAAAGCAGGATTAATTTAAATTCATTAAAAATTTATTTCTCTTTTCTTTTAAAAACCTCTCCGTTTGGCAAAACTTTCAATTTAGCTTTCTCCTCACCTTTATTGAGTTTGATCTCATACATGTCCATGTTCTTATCATTCTCTTTACTAATTTCCTCTATCTTATAACCAGGATATTGTTCGTTCAATGTCTTATTTACAGCATCAGGTAACCGAGCATCTCCGGGAATTCTTGTAGAGGTTTTTACCCAATCACCGTAATTGTTGTACCAAGATGTAATGTCGGAACCTCTATCTTGAAACGTTACATAATAATAACTGTTATCCATTGGCAAGTCATCGGTCTCTATAGGCGTATATTCCACCCATACAGGAGAAACCGCGGTTGGATATTTTTCTTTAAACGCATACTCAATCGTATCAGGCACTTCCTGTGTAGTAATTGTTTTTTTCACTCCCTCAGTCATTGATTTTGTAGCAACATCATTTACCGAGATAGTTGTATCTGCTCTAGTTACAACCTGTGATTCTTTTTTTTCATCGTTACAACTTATAACTGTAACGCTTGCAGCAACTGCAAATAAGTAACTTGTAATTTTCATAATAATTGTAGTTTATTTTCAACCATTATGAAATAATTGTACCACAATTAATCATCAAAAAATGTGGAATGGTATTTGTTAATACAGTTTAACAAATAAACATTCAAAAATATAATCTATGAAGAAAATTTTTCGCAAATCATTATTGGCTATTACAATGGTAAGCTTGTTTGCAAATTCTATTGAAGCTGCAAGTTTTGTTGACAACATGTCGGTGTCTTTTAACCCAGGCATAACTCCTGCACCATCAATCGTTGTTCCTTTTGCGCCTATCACCGCACCCTCATTAACGCTTAAAAACGCTTTTAACGAATTTAAAAGTGTAAGTAAGGCAGAGAGAAATAACCGAGTTAAAGAGGTAAAAAAAGAATTAAAAGAATATAAAAAAGCAAAAAAAGCAGGTAAGGAGCCAAGTACAAATACTTTGTTACTTGTAATACTTGCTATTTTACTTCCTCCATTAGCAGTTTACTTACATGAAGGAGAAATAAACAATAAATTTTGGATCGCAGTATTGTTAACGCTTCTGTTCTTTTTACCGGGTGTTATTTATGCCTTGGTTGTCGTATTAGGTGACGAAAAATAATTTTATAAGAAATATTAAGCCGTTACATGTGGTAGCGGTTTTTTATGCTCTTATTCTTGGGTCTATAATTGCGTATAAAATATCGGCAACAAAATTTATGCAAATAAAAATAACGACACTAACTAAAACAGCCCCCATTACAACCGGATAATCGAGTTTCTCGAGAGCATTGACGGTCACTTTACCAATTCCCTTCCAACCAAAGATATATTCAACAAAAAATGCGCCTGCAAGTAATTCTGCAAACCATCCTGTAATCGCTGTAACAACGGGGTTTAATGCGTTTCGCAATGCATGTTTAAAAATAACAGCTCTGGTGGACAGGCCTTTTGCATAAGCTGTCCGAATAAAATCGTGCTGCAATACATCAAGCATTGAACTTCGTGTAAGTTGTGCAATAACTGCAAGCGGGCGAATACCCAAAGTGAATGCTGGTAAGATGAGGTTTTTAATGGAAAGGTATTTTTCACCCGTTACTTCATCTATTTCGTACAGACTTCCAGTTATGTTTAAACCTGTATAGCTGTGCAGCAAATAACCAAATACATAAGCAACTATTATTGCAATAAAAAAGGAGGGTGCAGAAATACCTGCTATACTGGAGATGATGGCGGTTCTATCGATCCATGTATTCTTTTTTACCGCCGAGAGTACGCCAAGTAAAATACCGAAGAAACAGGCAAAAGCCATAGCTGTTAAGGCAAGCACCAATGTTGCGGGCAAAGCCTCTGCGAGGACTGCTGTTGTATTTTTTTTGGTTTGATAACTTTTACGTAGGTAGGGTATTTTTATACCGATTTTTTTTTCTCCGCCTACAAAAAAACCTTTCAGTTCTTTCTTATTTATGTCTTCTAATGTATGAATGGCAACAGGCGAAACATCGTTTACATATAACAAAAACTGTTTCCATTTTGGTTGATCGAGGTAAAGATCTTTACGAATATTTTCCAGTGTCTTTTTATCGCCCGTTTGACCAACTATCAGTCTTGCAGGATCACCAAAGCCCTGAAACATTACGAATACCAGCGCAAGTACACCGGGCATTACAAGCATCGAATAAAATATTTTTTTAAAAATGGAATTCAATGAGGCAAATATTTTAATTTATATTCTTAAAAGATGTCCAGCTCAATTTATTTTTTACAACAGGCCCATTCATTAAATATAAAGTTGGGTTCGCCCTTGCAACTGTTTTCATTACTGTTGCATCGCAGCTTAAAAAGATAATTTTTGGTAATACTTGGCCCAAATTTTTGTATGCTTTAAAGTGTTCTTTAACCTTCTTTATTTGAGATGTAACAACAAACATTTTCTTCCCATTTTTTAAAACCCTTTCAAGTAAAGTTGCATCTTCTGACCAACCTAAAGGATAACTCTCAATGTCCTTAATATATAAAAGATAATATTCTCCCAGGGTGTTTAAAATGGCTGTGGTGCTGTCGTTACCACTTTCTGTTGTAAGAGAAAAATCGCTGATTACCGGTATATTATTGCTGCCTTTTTGTGTGAGCGTTTGCTTTCTATCTACAAATTCCCAGCTGCTATCTGGCGTTGCATCTGCTTTAAACTCTTGTTGTACGCCGGCTTTTTTATAAATAAAAGAATACTCGTATTTATCGGGTATGGCATTGGCAGGCATTTTTTGCAAAGCAACTATATCGCTCCCTTTTTTATAAGGCAGGCAATCTACCAATGGCAGGTTTCTAAGCACATACCATTGCAACCATATAATAAGTAAGGTAGCTGCTAAAACGTATAAAAAAGAAAACAGTGGTTTTGCAATGGGCGAAATATACCTGGTGTTTGTGAGCAATACAATTGACAATATTAGTAAAATAATGTCTTTTGAGAAAGTCTGTATAGGAGTAAGTGGAATACAATCACCAAAACAACCGCATGCCCGTATTTTACCGGTAAATAGCACGTATGCGGTAAGAAAAGTAAAAAATAGAATTAATAAAAACAAGACCCAAGTCGTAAGTTTTTTCTGAAACCCCACGAGCAAAGCTACACCTACAATAACTTCGAGCGTTATCATAATTATAGAGAAAGGAAGCGCATAGGTATCAAAAGTTTTCATTAAACCGGGCATAAACCCACTGCCACTCCATGCTTCAAAAAACTCCTGCATTTTATAAGCCAAGCCTTTCGGATCTATTGCTTTTACCACACCTGAAAAAATAAATAATACGCCTGATATCACTCTTGCTACCGTAACAAAAATTTTCATCTGTAATTTGTTTAATGTTTTCCTTCTGCCATTAATATTAGTGCAAATACCGCATAGTTTAAAATATCAAAAAAGTTTGCATCAATACCTTCGCTAATAAGGGTTATACCATCGTTACCTACGATTTGTTTGATCCTTAAAATTTTCGAAAGAGAAAGATCTACAAAACTCTGTTGGCTCATTTGTCTCCATGCCTCGCCATAATCGTGGTTTTTATCCCTCATCAATGCTTTTGCCATTGCGGCTTTGCGGTCGTACATTCTTTCAACCACATGCACATCAAGGTCTTCAGGATCTTCGTTGTTTATTTCCAATTGTATCAGCCCAATGATAGCATAATTCAATATACCTGCAAATTCACTTTTAATATCATCGTCTATTTTTTGAGCAATCCCTTCCTGAATATTTCTGATTCGTTTGGCTTTAATATAAATTTGATCTGCTACTGAAATGGTTCTGTAAACTCGCCATGATGTACCATAGTCTAACGTTTTTTTTAAAAAAGTATTTTTACACGAAGCTATTATTTCATCATATTGTTCGTCGGTTGTCATTGGCCATTTTTTATTCTGCATATTTGTGTATCATTCAAAATTACAATTAGTACTGCAATGTTCACAATTAACTGCAAAGGAAAATTATTAACCACAGAAAGGCCAATCGTTATGGGTATCATAAATGCCACACCCGATTCTTTTTACAAAGGCAATTTAGAAAACGGCATGGAAGGTATGTTGCAGCTTGCAACAGATATGTTGCAAAATGGCGCCACCATTTTAGATATTGGCGGGCAGAGTACAAAACCCGGAAGCAGCGAGATTAGCGTTGCTACAGAAATAGAAAGAGTCGTCCCGGTAATAGCAATGCTTCACAGGAATTTTCCAGAGGCAATAATTTCTGTAGATACTTTTAGCAGTAAAGTTGCAACAGCGGCTGTAAATGCAGGCGCAAGTATGGTAAATGATGTGAGCGGTGGCGAAATAGATAACGAAATGGTACCCGTTGTTGCTGCTTTAAAAGTACCATACGTGTGCATGCACATGAAGGGTACACCGCAAAACATGCAGGATTTTGCCAACTATGAAGATGTGGCAAAAGAAGTACTAAATTATTTTGTGGCAAAATTACACCAATGTAGGCGTGCAGGCATAATAGACGTAATTATTGACCCGGGGTTTGGGTTTGCAAAAAATGCTGCACATAATTTTAATTTGCTTAAAAATTTATCCATTTTTCAAATACTTAATTGCCCGTTACTCGCAGGACTTTCCAGAAAAAGCACCATTTACAAAACACTTGGTATTACGGCTGCTGAAGCACTTAACGGAACAACCGTTTTAAATATACTGGCACTAAATAACGGTGCCGATATATTGAGGGTGCATGATGTAAAAGAAGCTATGGAAGCCATTTTACTTTTTGAGCATTACAAAAAGGCATAAAAAAAGCAGTCCTTTTCAGAACTGCTTTAGTTGAATAACAATAGTATTTACTGGCCCTGGCCTTGTTGCATTTGTTGTTGTTGCATTTGTTTTGCCGCTTCTGGATTTGCTTTGGTTAAGCTATCGGTATAACGTTTTTGCATATCCTGAAATTTCTTTTGCTCCGCTGCCGCATCAGCTGCTGCTTGAGTTTTAGAAAGTACATCAAGTATTTCCACATCAAAAACAAGATTTTCATTTGGTCCAATATCACCGCCTGCACCTGCTGCACCATAACCAAGGCTAGATGGAATGTATATTTTAGCTTTGGTACCTTTGTTCATCATTTTTAATCCGTCTGTCATACCTGCTATGACAGTAGTACCAAGGCTCATATCATTTGTAAGGTTTACAGTAAGTGGGCGCAAAGGTCCTTTTGAAGGATCGGTATTTGTATCAAATTGTTTGCCTGCAAGCGTCTTACCGGTGTAATAAATTTTGGTTACAACACTTGTATCAAGCATCGGCCCTGTACCTGCCTGTAAAATTTCTACATAAGCACCGACTGGCGTTTTGGTTGCTTTGATATTATTTTTTGCTAAATAATCTGCAACGGTTTTATCGTCTTTTACAAGTTGTGCAGCAGCTTTTTGCTTTCCGATAGCTTCCTGCGCAAGGGTATTTGCCTGTCTTGCTTTATCAGCTTCAGCCTGTGTTTTGTATACGTTAAGTATTCTAATGTTGGTATACAAGAAGTTTCCTTTCTTCATAAACGGAGGCATTGCTTCGGGCTGCTTTTTAAATACAGTATCAGTGAGCATTTTAGTAGAAAGACTATCTCCTTTTTTTAATTGCGAAAATAATTTGTAATAAGCAGGTGGTAGGTTTAAAGAATCGAATGTGATGATTTGCGGAGCACCAAGTTCTCTTGTGCTGTTAAGGATAGAATCTTTTTTACCATTGTTATATACTGATGTAAAATGAAATTCTAAAAATTGTCCTGGTTTAAGGGTTTCACCTTTTCCATCGGCTATAATTTTATATTCCATACCTTCTTCACCTTTTTTGTAAGGTGAGCTACAAGAAGCAAAAACTACTGCCGCAAGTAATAATAAATAAGCGTTCTTTCTCATTGTTGGTTGTTTATTTTAAAATGTATAAGTACTTAATTCTTCTTTATGTTTCGCCATAGCGGTTTTAAAGTCATCCACGGCTTTTTCAAGACTATCTGTTGTAGCACCCCCGGCAGCATTGTAATGACCGCCTCCGTTAAAATAGGTTCGTGCAAATGTATTAACATCAAAATCACCCTTGCTTCTAAAAGAACATTTTCTTTCTTCTCCCCTATCAATAATAATACCCGCAAATTTAATCCCTTCCATGCTAAGTGGATAATTTACCAGCCCTTCTGTATCACCTGTTTTTATATCATATTTAATAAGATCTTGCTGCGGTATCGAAATAAGCGCCGTATTGTATTCATAGAAAACTTCCATCCTATTCAGTAAAACATTACCAATAAAACGTAGTCTTGCCTCACTGCCATTGTCAAACAAAGCTTCGTGTATGGGCGCATGTGCAAGACCAATTTCTTTTAAATGTGCTACCATTTTATGAACACTTGCTGTAGTACTTGGGAAACGGAAAGAACCGGTATCGGTCATCACGCCTGCGTAAAGACATTGCGCAACATCCAATGAAATCTTGTCCGCATTACCAGATTCAGTTATAAAATCATACACCATTTCGCAGGTACTGCTTTTACCGATATCACTTACACCATATGCAAACTTTTCCACTTGTGGTTCTCTGTGGTGATCTATTAAAATGCGCTCAGCAGCGGCTTCATTCAAAGCTTCTTCCATTTTCTTCGTACGGCTAAGTGTATTAAAGTCAAGACAAAAAATCCAGTCTGCATCTTTTATTAGTTCGTTAGAAGCATCCGTCTGTCTTTCGTAATCCAACACTGAATTTACGCTGGGCATCCACCCAATAAACGAAGCCCAGTTTGTAGGTGAAATGACTTTTACCTCATGGCCAAACTGTTTTAAGAAATGAAATAAACCAAGTGTAGAACCCATGGCATCTCCATCAGGTTTTTGGTGCATTGTTATAACCACTTTTTTAGGTGTGGTTAACTGATTGAATAAATTTTGAATTATCTGCATAAAGGCGGCGCAAAAGTAAGTAAAAACATTGTTAATGGTTATATGTGCTATTTGTTTTATAAATGCAATCTAAATACTGGTGGTTTTTTGACTACAAAATATTTTTCTTAAATGGAGATTTTAGCCACGAACGTATTGACTTTGTTGTTTCACACTTGTGACTTAAAACATATTCACTTACTTTTGCGCAAAAATTTTACAATGACAAATAGAACTTTTACGATGATAAAACCTGATGCTACCAAAAACGGGAACACAGGTGGAATTTTAGACATGATCAATGCAGCAGGTTTTCGTATAGTAGCCATGAAAATGACACATTTAAGCGAAGCTAAAGCAGGCGAATTTTATGCTGTACACAAACAGCGTCCTTTTTATGGTGAGTTGGTTGAGTTTATGAGTCGTGGCCCAATAACTGCAGCCATTTTAGAAAAAGAAAACGCAGTAGAAGATTTTCGTAAATTAATTGGCGCTACTAATCCTGCTCAGGCAGAAGAAGGAACTATTCGTAAAAAATATGCAACATCTATTGGTGAAAATGCAGTTCATGGAAGTGATAGTGATGAGAACGCTACTGTTGAAGGTGATTTCTTTTTTAGCAAACTAGAGCAGTTTTAGAGAACAACAAATATTAACTATTGAAAATCCTACTTCGGTAGGATTTTCTCATTTAGGTAAGGCTAATTTCTATTGAAGATTTTCGGTTTGAACCCTTTGCTTTAAATTGCTTTCGAATGCATGTAACGCTCACGATAATAAAATATCCTACCAGATTTATACCTTTTGCATTTTTTGCAATGGCGATACATCGTTTACCACTTTGGCGTAATAAGAATATTAGTTTTTTTAAATTGATGGGAACCGGCAAGAATGGAACTTTTGATAAGACGCCTGATCTGCATCAATGGGCAATAATGGCGGCGCACAAAGAATACTTAAATGCTATTACAATAGAAAATATTTACGGAAAATTTATTGCTGAATGGTTAAACAGCTTTAAATGTGCCTCCACGATATACTTGTTGCAACCTATTGAAGGCCATGGTACCTGGGATGGTGAAAAACCATTTGGTGACTTACCTGCAAAATCGGAATACGAAGGCAAAATAGCCGTTATAACGAGGGCAACCATCAAATTGAATAAATTGAAATACTTTTGGCAAAACGTTGCTCAGGTTGCAAAGAAAATGGTAACTGCTGAAGGATTTTTAACTTCTTATGGCGTTGGAGAAATACCTTGGATAAAACAAGCTACTTTTAGCATATGGGAAAGCAAAGCCGCTATGAAAAACTTTGCTTACGGCATGAAAGAGCATGCGGAAGTTATCCAAAAAACAAGACGGCAAAAATGGTATAGTGAAGATATGTTTACGAGGTTTAAAGTAGTTGGTGAATGGAAGGTTTAGCGTTACGGGTTGGGGGGTTAGGAGTTGCGAGTTAGGGGTTTATATAAATTATCAAATAAAGTAAATTTTATGAAAAATATTAAACTAATTGAGGTTCCGTCTGAAATTGGTGCAGGAACAAGAGGTGCAAGTTTAGGGATCGACGCTGTAAAAATTGCCGCATTGGATTTTATGAGTAATTTTTTTGTTCATTTTCCATCCGAAAAAATTGAGGTTGAAAACAACTTGTTATTTGAGCCAATAAAGTCTCCTTATGCTAAACGCATACAGGGTGTGCTTACGATGTACGAGCGCATTAGTAAGGCGGTGAGCGAAAGCATTAAAGGAAACTTTTTTCCGGTGGTTTTGAGTGGTGACCATAGTAATGCCGGCGGTACCATTGCAGGCATAAAAATGGCAAAACCTAAAAGCAAACTAGGCGTTATATGGATAGATGCACATGCAGACTTACATACACCTTACACAACGCCAACCGGCAATATGCACGGTATGCCGCTATCTACTGCTATTGCAGAAGATAACATGGAAAGCAGTGTACACGAAATAGATGAAAAAACTGCCACCATGTGGAACCAGTTGAAGGGTATCGGAAAAATACCACAGAAAATTTTGCCGGAAGATATTGTTTTTATTGCCCTAAGGGATTTTGAAAAAGAAGAAAAACACCTAATTGAAAAGCATGGTATAAGGGTTATTACCACCGCAGAAGTGAGGAGAAATGGAGCGGAAAGTGTAAGTAGAAAAGTATTGCGACATTTAAGTGATTGCACAGATATCTATGTAAGTTTTGATGTGGACAGTCTGGATGCAGCAATATCTCGTGGCACAGGAACACCAGTGAGTAACGGACTGAGAGAAAGAGAGGCAGAAGATTTAATAAGTAAATTTATGCAGAACAGAAAAATATGCTGTTTCGAAATTACAGAAGTAAACCCCACACTTGACAAAGAAAACCTGATGGCAGAAATTGCTTTTAACATACTTCAAAGAAGTGTGAATGTGCTGATGATGAACTAATGCCAATCCGCAAAATAACATTAATACCCCGGTTATCAACTTTTACTACTGAGGAATCAACTGCCTTTTATTTATATAAAAAAATCAGACGAAAATGATGTGTGTCCTGTTCCCTGGTAAC
>JBJXGJ010000285.1:0-21316 GCA_046153805.1 Ferruginibacter sp.
AATACTGACAATTTTAATTCACCCACCCGGTTCTTTAAAAACTTTTTACCAATGCCTGCATTCCACAAACCATAATTTTGATTGAAGCCTGCACTTAAACCCGAATTAGCCTGATAGGATACATCGTTTTGTACAAACCAACCTTTTTTACTTAATAAATTCAACTGTGCTCCTACTGCTTGGTTTACAGAATTATTTTCGCCGCTACTATTTCCCGAAGTTTGGTTAAAATTTGCATTGTACGATAAATTAAAATCTACAAACTCATTTATGTTACTAGCTAATACAACGCCCGTATTGTAAATTATATTATTTGTTATAATGTTTACATTATTTACAAGCCCGGGCAACCTGCTGTAAACAAAACCTGCATTCACATTTAGGTTTGTTTTAATAAACTTAAGCGGCATACTGTAAGTAAGGAACGTTCGGGCACTTCTATAACCATCAAGGTTAACGGGCTTTGATAACTGTGCTCCCTTTAGCAATGTTACACCATTTTGTAGTATTGAATCTTTAAGTTTAGAAACAAAAGTAGCATTGGTTATATAATTGCCAGCAGTTTGCAAAAACAAATTTGCAAAAAAGCTTTTGCTGGTTTTTGAATTTGTGTAACTATACCTTGTAGCTACAAATTGCGTGAAGGATTGCTTTAGCGCAGCGTTTCCTGAACTAAAAAATAACGGATTGCTTTGGTTTACCACATCCTGTAATTGATTTACAGAGGGAAAATTTGTAGATGCTCTATAAAAAACGCGGATGTTTGATGCTGCAGATATTTTTTTACGCCACATTAAATTGGGTAAGATATTGGAGAACGATTGGTTAATGTTTGAAGTTGTAGGGAAGGTTCTGTCGCTCTTTAATTTTGCGTTTTGAAAACTAACACCTACCGAAAACATGTTATCTTTATCAGGCACTAATCTGTAAGTAATACCTCCATTATTTGTAGTAATGGTATTATTAAATTTATTGGAAAGTAATTGGTCCAGAATTGAATATTTTTGACCATCAAAACCAAAGGTTTGCTGGTCTGCATTGTTTTTTTGAACAGATGGGTTGTAATCAAACTGCAACTGCGCCTTCTTACTCAACGGCTCTGTGTAAGTAATGTTTCCACCAACAGTATAACCATCACTTACGTTATCACAAAATTGATTTTGTAAGGTTGTCGTTATCCCAGATGATTTAAAACTTTTATTATCTGCATCAATAATATTTTCTGAATTGTTTTTTGAGAAAGTAGTATTCAGCCCAAAAGAAATTGATCTGCCTCTTTTAGGAAAAGCGTGGCGAAAAAGTACATTGTTTCGAATATTAAAACCTGTTCTCTCATTGGTACTTTTTCCAATTGATGTATTTGATGTGTCATACACTTCACCGCCACCTTTTTCGCCAAAATACCTCTTGTAATCAGAAAAAGAAGTACTGTTGTTTTGCTGAAAATTTAAGCTTGGTATGATGAATAGAGTGTTACTGGAATCAATGTTATATTCCAATCTTAAATTGATTCTGTTATTTGTGTTATTAGTGACAGTACTGCTAGTTTGCTTCGTAAATATGCTCGTATCGGTTACACCTAAAAACGACTCTAAAGTTGAAGTAGCAAGATTACTATTTCTACTCTGGTTGTAAAAATAACTTCCTGCAAGGGTAACTTTTTTACCATATTGGTTGCTGAAATTTAAACCTGCTGCATTCGTTCTGCTAATGCCATTTGACTGACCCACATTAAAATCGTTGTTACCGCCACCGTTCCAACGACCACCACCGCCACCTTGAGGTTGCCCGCCTCTATTTCCACCTCCTCCTCCACCACCACTGCTGGTAAGGCCAAGCAAATCCTGCGAGGCAAAGTTTTGTTGGTTAATGTTATTGAAATTGCCTACCAATGATAAACGTCTGTTGCCTTTAAAAAAGCTTACGTTACCTCCCGCGTTGTATCTGTCATCTGTACCATAGCCGGCAAACACTCTACCAAATCTACCGTTCTTTAATCCGGCTTTTGTAACAACATTTATAGCTTTTGTAGAATTTCCATCATCTACACCCGAAAGACGAGCCTGATCACTCAATCTGTCGAAAACCTGAATTTTATCCACTACTTCCGATGCTAAATTTTTCAATGCGGCAGATGCATCATCTCCAAAAAAGTCTTTTCCGTCAATAGTAACTTTTCTTACTGTTTCGCCTTGAGCGGTTACAGTACCGTCTTTTGCCACGGTAATTCCTGGCATTTTTTTAATAAGATCTTCGGTAGTAGCATCGGGGTTTACTTTGTATTGGCTTGCGCTAAACTGTGACGTATCGCCTTTCACGACAACTGGCGGGGTTCTAGCCACAACTGTTACGGTCGATAGGTCTTTGTCCTGTCGGTCTAAAACAAATGTTGATAAGGTTCTAACAGCATTTTTTAGCGTAATAAAAGAAACAAATTCCTGATAATTTAAAGCATTTACTTTAACGATAAAACTATCCGGTGCTAGGTTTATAAAGGCAAATGACCCTCCAGTGCTGGTAACTGTTGTTAAAACAATGGAGGAATCCCGCTGTTTTAACAAAGAAACGGTGGCAGACACTATAGGCTTGCCGTCGGTCCGATCACTTACACTCCCTTTTATACCTGCATTTTGTGCATACGATGCGCCCGAAAAAGCTGTAAAAAACAGCGCAAAAACTAAATTTGACTTCATATAAAACTTTTCTATGTACACTTTAGACGACGCATTTACAGTAAAACATTCGGTTAACTCCTAATTTGTTTTTGTTAAAAAAGGCAAAGCCGGGGCATGGAAATTTTTTTTCCTCTTTTCTCCCTTAAATTGCAGCCCTAAAATTTTTATTTTATATGACTTATAATAAAATTGTATCAGTAACTGGTATCGGTGGTTTGTATGAGTTGGTTTCGTCTAAAGCTGATGGTGGTATTGTTCGCTCTTTGGAAGATAAATCTGCAAAGTTTGTAAGCAATCGTATTCATAGTTTTTCTCATTTGGAAAGCATTGAAATATTTACTGTAAAAGATAATGTAAACCTTGTTGAGATCTTTAAGGCTATGCAGGCGAGCAAAGAAGCAAAGCCAGACGCTAAGGCAGATACAAAAGCAATCAAAGCATACTTTGAAAAAGTATATCCTGATATGGATTTTGAAAGGGTATATGCCAGCGATATGAAGAAGATGGTGAAGTGGTTTGATGTTCTTGAAAAAGCGGGGGTAGAAATTAAACTAACCGAACATACCGAAGGGGAAGAGCGGGCAGAAGGTGAAGAGAAGCCAGCGCCTGTAGCTAATGAGAGAAAAACGCCAACCAAAACGGCTACACCAAAAGCAGCCTCGATAAAAAGCGGTCCTGCAAAAAAAATAAACACTCCAAGGAAGATGGCGTAAAGCCTCTCTCCTATCATCTAGCCGAAGGGGAGAGGGAAATGTTGAAGATTGTTTGGGAAATGAAAGCAAAGTTGTTTAGCCTTCTAATGAATCCCGAAGGGGTTCACTTTTAGTAACCATGGGTGCAGCCCATGGGAGCCGGCGAAGCCCACGGAGCATGACATAATAAAAGATCAAAAAAGAGATAGAGCTGAAGGGCTTCCGACAAAAATATCGGCACACGAGGCAGGATGGGCAGTAGTAGCTGCCGTCCAGACACAGAGTGTAGGGACGGCACTACTAAAGACAGCCCGACCTAATGCTAAAAATCAATTGCTGCTCACAGCCCCAAAAACTCCTCTCAATACTAATATATTAATACCCAATACTTACTTATGTACACAGCAGATATAAAAAAATTGGAAAGGCATTTTCTTCCAAAAGATTTTACGGTAACAGACTGGGCAGCACTCGAGCCTTATTTTAAAACACTTTTAGAAAGAGAAATAAAAGATAAGGCTTCGCTTGAAAAATGGTTGCTGGATATGAGTGAACTGGAAGCCGCCGTAAATGAAGATGCTTGCTGGCGACAAATAAAAATGACCTGCGACAACGAGAACAAAGCATTGGAAGATGCCTTTAATTTCTTTTGCATGGAAATACAACCGCAGGTGCAACCGTACAGCGATGGATTAAATAGAAAATTGCTGGCATCGCACTATTTGTTCGATCTGGATGCGGAATTTTACCACACTTACTTAAGAACTACCCAAAAAAATATAGATCTTTTTAGGGAAGTAAATATCCCTATACAAGCAGAAATTGCAGTGTTGCAGCAACAGTTTGGGCAGATTACTGGGGCAATGATGGTGAACGTAAATGGGGAAGATTTTACATTGCAACAGGCAGCAAAGTTTTTAGAGAACGAGCATAGAAATTTAAGGGAAGAAGTATATTTAAAAATACAACAGCGGAGGCTGGAAGACAAAGAAAAGTTAGATAGGTTGTATGATAAATTGATTGAATTGCGCAACAACGAAGCCACCAATGCTGGCTTTGACAATTACAGAGATTACCGCTTTAAAGAATTGGGCAGATTTGATTATACAAAAGAAGATTGTTACAAATTTCACGATGCTGTAAAGCAATATGTTATGCCACTGGTGAATGATATCTACAAAAAGAAAAAAGAAAAACTTGGTTTAGATACGCTTCGCCCATGGGACTTGGATGCAGAACCTACAGGTTCAAAACCGCTTCGCCCATTTAACACGGGAGAAGAATTACTGAATAAATCTATTGAGTGTTTTACGAAATTGCGTCCGTTTTTTGGCGCATGCCTGCAACGCATGAAGGAAATGCAGCACCTGGATTTAGAAAGCAGAAAAGGCAAATCGCCTGGTGGCTATAATTGTCCGCTGGCAGAAAGTGGCGCACCATTTATTTTTATGAATGCGGCTGGGCAAATGCACGATGTTACCACAATGGTGCATGAAGGTGGGCACGCCATACATTCGTTTTTAGCGCATCCTTTGGTGCTAAATGGTTTTAAAGAATACCCAATGGAAATTGCCGAAGTCGCAAGCATGGCCATGGAGCTTTTTAGCATGGACCATTGGGAAACTTTTTTTGACAACGCAGATGATCTTGCACGTGCAAAAGAGCACCAGTTGGAAAGAGTGATTACCATTTTCCCTTGGATTGCAATTATAGATAAATTTCAACATTGGGTGTACGAAAACCCTACGCACACACATGAAAAGCGCACTGCGGCTTGGGTTGCTACACTAGCTGAATTTACAGATGATATAATTGACTACAGCGGCTTAGAAATATTTAGAAACAATGCATGGCAGCGACAATTACATTTGTTTGAAGTACCTTTTTATTACATTGAATATGGTATTGCACAACTTGGTGCCATTGGAATGTGGATGCAGTATAAAAAAGATCCCGAAAAAGCACTTGATAACTACTCTTACGCATTAAGCCTTGGTGGCACCAAAACTTTACCTGAGTTGTACAAGGCGGCAGGGCTGGAATTTGATTTTAGCCCTGAAAAAATAAAGGTGTTGATGGATTTTGTTAAGGGCGAAATGTTGTAAAATTTACCTGAAGAAACAACAGTTGAAATTTATTTTAGTTATTTTAATGACCGAGTATCGTTTTGCGCCGCTTTTGTTGCTAAAATTGAATGGTTTTTACTAAATTGTATCTTCAAACCATTGCTGTGTAAACTATGAAATACTTTCTGACACCTATTTTTACATTATTTACTGTTTTTGTCCTTATTTCATGTGGCAAAGATGGACAGCCCGAGCCTGTAGGTGGAGACCTTCCAACAAATTATATCATAATAAGTGATGGTGCATTTTCTCCTAAGCAAGATACAGCGGTAAATGGAACTTCTTTTACTTTCATAAACAGATCCGGTTCTGTAAAAGGAATTTACTCGTTAGATAGTATGGTAATAAACAAACAAGGCATTGCTGATAACTCCTCTTACTTCTTTAAAAAAGATACAGTAGGCACCATTATTTACCGCATGGCTGGTAAGCCATCTGTAACAGGTTCAATTACCATAACACCATAACAAACATTAATTTTTATTTTTAATTAATTCCACTCTTTTTAAGCGAGTGTATTGTTTATATGTATGCTTTTACCAATTGCACCATACTTTGGTTACCTAGCTTCGCTGTTTTTAATAATTGCCTTACTGGTAAATGGCGATATTAAATTTCGCATTTACAATATACTTGGTACAATATTTTTCATCATTTACGGACTTATTTTTAGCGCCTGGCCGGTGTTGCTTACCAATGTGATTTTATTCTGCATAAATGTTTATTACTTAAGCAAACTATACGCACACAAAGAAAATTTTGAGCTGATAGAATTTAATGGAGAAGAGAAACTTGCCGTTAAGTTTTTACAATTTTATGGAGCAGATATTAAAACCTATTTCCCTGACTTTAAAGAAGCGGAACTAAAAGGAAATTTAAACTTTGTTGTATTAAGAGACCTGGTTATTGCAAATGTTTTTAGTGCAAGGGTTCTGCAAAATGGCGATGCAGTTGTGGCATTAAATTACACAACAAAAAAATACAGGGATTTTAAAGTGGGGAAATATATTTTTGAAAAAGAGAAACAGTCTTTAATATCAAAAGGAATAAGTAGAATTGTTTACAAACATGCAGCTAATAAAAGCCACAAACATTATTTAAAAACGTTGGGGTTTACTTCGTCCGAAAATGGTTTTGTAAAAGTATTATAGCAGACAATGTTCCCTCAACTTTCCTTTCTCAGTTGCAAAATTAAAAAAACTAAACCCGAACGGCTTTCCTGCTTATGCAAAAATTCCTTTGTGAGGAGCTTAACAAACACTTGTCTGCCGGCAGGCAAGGTGGAGAAGGGCGGCAAACAAATGTCAAACGATGCCTTTTTGGTTAAAGTGCCAAGTTGTATTTAGCTTTAGACTTATATTAATTTTGAACTGCCCTACGCTTTAGGGTAGGGATAAGAATCAGTGTTCAAAGGGCTTTAGCCCAATGTGTTTACTGTTGGGACTAAAGTTCCTTGTTTATACATTTTTAGTCCTCGACCTAAAGGTATGTGCCACCTTTTTGCAACATCCCGTTAAATTTGAAGTATGACACCAGCGAGCAGATTGCCAACGCTTCGCAGCCAAGCACATTTGCAAGGCACACAAAGCCAACGCCGCAAGACCCAACCTTGCAAAAGATCTTGTCTGCACCTACGCCGCCCCAGTTATATTTCTTTGTGCATCTTTAACTTGTTAGCATGGGGCTCAACAAACAGCTATGGGCAGAAAATCAGCAGAAGTACATTATTCAGCAAACAACCAATAACCGAGCTGACACAGCATCCCCCAACACCCCAGCAGCAGAAGTTTCAAGAAGTTTCAACCACTCCTGTTGTAATCAATAATTATAATCCAATCTTAGGTAATAATCCAATAGAACAACAGAACAGAATTATTTTACAGCAACAAGGAATGTTGCCCGGACAGAATAATAAACAAAGAGAAGTACAACAGTTAAAACAAGAATTACGAAACGATGAAATAGAAGCAGTAAAGGAACAGCGTTTGGCAATGATGAAACCATTTCAAAACAGCTTGCAAGAGATTTTAAAAATGAACCCAGATAGTTTCTCTGTTACTGAGGCAATTTATTTAACTGAAAGTGCATGGTACGACAAAGCACCCACTTACCAGCAATTTGAAAACGCAATCAAACAAAGATCCGAAGTAGTAAAGCAAATTTTAAAACAGCAAGGGATAAATCCTAACAGCAACATTGCTAAAAACTACGGCATACAAAAACTCTATACACAAGACAATAAATTTATCAATCCAAAGACAAAGCAAACCTCTACTGCTCCTAAAATTAGTTATGATTTCAACGATTTTTCAGGCGACAAAAATTGGAGCAATATGTTTGTAACAAAACTTTTAGGAACAGGCAAAGGGCAATGCCATTCAATGCCGTTACTTTATTTAGCTATTGCAGAACAGTTAGGCGCAAAAGCGTATTTATCACTTTCACCAGAACACAGCTTTATACAATACTTCAATGAAAACGGTTATCGCTACAACTTTGAAACCACAAACGGAAACTTGGTAAACCAAACATGGCTAATGCAAAGAAATTATATCAATGCAACTGCTTTAAAAAACAAAACATATTTAGACACCCTTTCAAACAGGCAATTGTATGCACAATTGCTTTCCGACCTTTTGCAAAACTATACAGAGAAAGTAGGCTATGATGAATTTTCGGAACAACTCACCAAACAAATACTTGCATTAAATCCAAAGAATTTGGTGGCGATAATGACACAAGCCAATTACAACACTTTTATAGCAAGGGACGAATTAAAAGCAGTGGGCAATCCGCCAGTAAATGAAATACCTAACCATCCAAAAGCAAATCAGGCATATCAAAATATGTTGCAAAGCTATCAGTTAATTGAGGAACAGGGCTTTCAGGATATTCCCAAAGATGCTTACCAGCAATGGCTTAAAACCATTGAAACAGACAAAAAGAAACAGGAAAATCGGGAAATACAAAAGCGGATGAAAGCGGAAATTGAAATGCTCAAAAAATTAAAGCCCAAAATGATACTAACACCAAGAGGATAAATTAACTTACATCATCATAAATTTTAAGGTTATGAAACTAAAACAACTCTTTCCCTCATTGCTGCTTTTGATATTTTCATCAGTAGCATTTGCTCAAAGTGAAAATCCTTTTGCAAGCATCGGCAAAAAAGGTAAAATACTTACACTTACAAAAGGGCAGTACAACGAAACATTTGACACAGACAGTATTCAGCAAATTGGTTCATCACTTATCAATGTACGTACTCTGAAAGTTGTTAAGTTGCTTAACGATGATGAAAGTAAAAAACGTTTGGAAGGTGAAAAGCATAGTAGATTTTTGAGCCTTGACCCTTTAGCAAGAAGTTTTCCATGGAATAGCCCTTACTCCTATGCGGAAAATGATGTAATAAGGGCAATTGACTTAGATGGTGCAGAAAAGTATATCGTAATAAATCATTTTGACCACAATCGTTACTTAGGCACTACAGTTTTTAAAGCAGAAGATGTAAATAAACACTTAGTAAACTTAACCCTTTATGATAGTAAATCAAAGACCAAGTATAATGCATTCAACAAGGTTGTAATGAACTATAATACAGAAACCAAGACAATCACAAACATTATCGGCTCTGAAAAGGACTTGTCTAATTGGGAAACTACGGTTTTAAACAAACAAGGGGAAAATGTAACGGCAAATGTTATACCTAATACTAAAGTGTTTGGTTTAAGCATTACTGATAACAGATATGACTTTAGCGGAGCTCCAAATGCCACATCTGTAAATCCTACATTATTTACTATGCATTTTCACTTGATGAACGCAAGCCACTTTACTGTTCCACTTGCTTCAATTAATTCCAAACAAATGACAACCCAAATGGGAGAATCAGAAGTTGGCAAAGCAGTAAATTCAGGTGATTTAAAATTAAAATCAGTTGTGCTAATATTTAGAACGCAAGCCGATAAGGATAAATATGGCGATAAGCTAAGTCAAATGACAAAGGGAATTTATGGAGATGGCACAAATGTTTCTACTGTCGTTAATAAGAAATATTTAGATGCGTCAGATAAGAAAAATAAACAGAAACACTCATTTGGTGTTGCATTACAAACATCAACAGAATAAAATATCGATATGCCAAATAAAATTATTTTAAGTCTTATTATACTTCAGTTTGGGCAAAATATTTCATTTAGCCAAACTACAGACTATCCTGCAAAAAAAAATACTAAAGAACCGATTTCAATAAGTAAATGTAATAAAATCTATTTACCAATAATTGATACAACAATATCCCTTTGTAACAAACAAAGCGATACATTAACAGGGAAAAAAAGTCTTAATGGTAAGCCATTAGATTATGAAGTATCGTTTTTTGGAAATATAGGTACTTGTCAAATTACTTTAAATGATACTAACGAAAACAATAACAGTAGCAAAAGAGTTATCTATAAACTCAAGGGTTCATCAAAACAATATCGTTACGGTAAAGAATTAATTTGTGATGTATATGGCAATTGCAAATCAATGAAAATAAAAATTTACACCCCTACTATTACCAAGAAAACTATTTTAAATTAATGAAACTAATTTTCTTGATTTCATTGCTATTTTTTAATAGCTCATATTCAATTGGGCAAAAAGGATTAGATTCAATTAAAATCATTTCAGACAAAACCCTAACCAAATTAGATTCAATAATAAAAAAAGACGGGGAATTTAACGATGCAGTTTTTTTAGTTGAACAATCCTTTTCACAGAACAATACTGCAAAAAATAATTTTACTGGTGTTTTAAAAACGTACAAATTACTCGCTGAAAGAGGTTTATTAAATATAGCTTCAAAGGGGTATAAAAAAACTGATAGTCTTAACTACTTTACAAATATTGTGTTGAACAATATTTTAACACAAGAAGTGAAAACGACTATAGGTGGCTTCAACATTACATTAGAGCCTTTCACATATAATTTCGCCGACCCACAAGGCGACAAAGATTGGACAAATACTTTCGTAACAAAACTATTAACAACTCACAAAGGCAACTGCCGCAGTCTAACTTATCTCTACAAAATATTAGCAGACGAGTTAGGTGCAAAATGTTGGTTAGCACTTGCACCAAATCATATTTACATTCGCAACTACAGTAAACAAATTGGATGGTACAATACAGAACTCACAAGCGGCACATTCCCCACAGATGCATGGATAGCAGCAACAGGCTATGTAAATACCGATGCTATTCGCAGTAGTGTGTATATGGATACACTAAGCAATCAACAATCAATTGGGCTTTGCATAATGGATTTGGCACAGGGCTACATCAAGCAAACTAATAATTATACCGACAGTTTTGTTTTAAAATGCTGCAACCTTGTATTGCAATATCATTCGGTAAACCCAGAGGCTTTGCTCACAAAAGCCGAAGCATTGAAACGGATGTACCTGAAACAAAAAGAAGAAAATAATCCTACTGCCCATACAACTTACGAAGAAATGGAGCAGACATATATTACTTTGGTAAAGTTGGGCTACAGGGAAATGCCATACAAGACTTATCAAAAATGGCTTAAAACTGCCAAGCAAGACAAGGAAAAGTATCAAAATCAACGGCTCAACGCCACTTTAAACAAGCACTAAGTCCTTAAGCTCTTACACACTGCCATAAAATTATTACGCACAACCTCTTACTCACAAAACACAATGCATAAAATATGCGGCAATACAAAAAAACTAAAAGAGACTTTAGATTTCTTCCAATATTAAGCCCCATCCAATAACTCAAAAGCCGCAACTCAAAACCTTAAAACCCACCACCAAATCGTTTATAAAAATTACCTTTGCCCCATGCCCAAATATTTAGATGAATTGAATGAACCGCAGCGTGAAGCGGTGCTACATAAAGACGGTCCCATAATGATTATTGCTGGTGCCGGCAGCGGAAAAACCAAGGTACTCACTACAAGAATTACGCATTTAATGGCACACCATGCCGTGGATGCTTTCAATATTTTGGCCCTTACATTTACCAACAAGGCAGCGGCAGAAATGAAGGAAAGAGTAGAGAAAATTCTCGGTAACTCAGAAGCAAGAAATTTATATATTGGCACTTTTCACAGTGTATTTGCTCGCATCTTACGCAGCGAAGCGCTAAAACTTGGCTTTCCAAGTAATTTTACCATTTATGACACTGACGATGCAAAGAGTGTGGTAAAGACAGTTATAAAGGAACTGGAGCTGGACGATAAGCAGTACAAACCAAATGTTGTTTACAACAGAATTTCATCTGCTAAAAATGCATTGGTTGGTCCGGCGGAATATATGACGGATTATAATTTACAACAGGAAGATGCTCGCGCAAATAGACCGATGCTTGGACAAATTTATGATGCCTACAGCAATCGTTGTTTTAAAAACGGTGCGATGGATTTTGATGATCTGTTGTTTAAAATGTACATCCTGCTGAAAAACTTTCCAGAGAGTTTAAGCAAGTACCAGCGCAAGTTTAAATATGTAATGATAGATGAGTATCAAGATACGAACACAGCGCAGTATGAAATTGTAAAACTACTGGGTGCCATGCACGAAAATGTATGTGTGGTGGGTGATGATGCCCAAAGTATTTATAGTTTTAGGGGTGCCACCATTGAAAACATTTTACAGTTTGAAAAAGATTACGATAATGTAAAAGTGGTAAAGCTGGAGCAGAATTACAGAAGTACAAAAAACATATTGAGTGTGGCCAATGAAATAATTGGCAACAACAAAGGGCAGATTGAAAAGAAATTGTTTACCGATAATACTGAAGGCGAAAAAATAAAACTCGTGCGTACCATGACGGATAACGACGAGGGTAAAATGGTGGCAGATGCTATACAAGAAAACAAACTGCGTAATCATTATTTTAACCAGGACTTTGCCATTCTATACCGTACCAATGCACAGAGTAGAAGTTTTGAGGAAAGCCTGCGCCGCATGGGTATTGCCTACCGAATTTATGGTGGGCTTAGCTTTTACCAGCGCAAAGAGGTGAAAGATTTAATTTGTTATTTGCGGGTGGTCGTAAACCCAAGAGATGAAGAAGCACTAAAAAGAATCATCAATTACCCTGTACGAGCCATTGGTAAAACAACTATTGATAAAGCTGTGTTGTTTGCCAACGATAACAACATCAGCATGTGGGATGTTATTTGCAATGCATCTATGTACGGTTTTAAAAGCGGTACGCTGGAAGCTATTGATAACTTTGTTACCATGGTACGCATGTTTCAAAGCGAGATGCCCAAAAAAAACGCCTACGAACTGGCGTTTTTGGTGGGAAAAAATACCAGCTTGGTAAAGGAATTATTTAATGATAAAACTACCGAGGGTTTAGCACGTTATGAAAACGTACAGGAGCTTTTAAACTCAATAAAAGAATTTACCGAAACACCCATGAACGAAGAAGATGGTGAAGTAGGTGATAAAAGTTTGGGTGGTTATTTACAGCAAATTGTTTTGCTTACAGATGCCGATAATAATAAAGAAGAAACGGATGTAGTAAAATTAATGACGATACATGCTGCAAAAGGATTGGAGTTTCCGGTAGTGTTTGTTGGCGGGTTGGAAGAAACACTTTTTCCCAATGCTATGAGCATAAATACAAGAGAAGAACTGGAAGAGGAACGCCGTTTATTTTATGTAGCCATTACTAGAGCAAAGCACAAATTATATTTAAGCTACAGCAATGCACGCTATCGTTTTGGGCAGTTACAACAAAATGACCCGAGCCGCTTTTTAGATGAAATGCCTGATATTAATATAGATAAAAGTTATGCCGGCACACCTGCCCGTAACAATGCAAATACACCCAGCGGCAGGGGTTCTGCATTTGAAAGAATAGGCCGAGGTTTTGAAAATACAGGTAGTAGCCAAGGCAGCATGTTTGCAAAAAAGGAACCTACAAAACCTTCTTATGCAACGCCTGCTCGTCCACAAGTAAAAGAACACGTACCTACTGCAGATTTTGTAGCAAGCGATACATCTGGCTTACAAGCCGGGCAAAAAGTAGAGCATATTAAATTTGGATTTGGCGTAGTGGCAAGCATGGAAGGAGCTGCACATAACCCGATTGCGACCATCAATTTTGACTTGAACGGCGAAAAGAAAATTATGTTGAATTATGCAAAGCTGAGGATAGTGGAATAAAAAACGCACAAATGAAACCTTACATTTTAGCAGAGACAAATTGGAAATACGTGAAAGATGCAGAATATGAATTAGCTATCTTGCCATGGGGTGCTACCGAAGCACACAATTATCATTTACCATATGCTACAGATAATATTGAAGCTACTGCAATAGCATCTGAAGCGGCTAGCATTGCATGGGAGAAAGGGGCTAAAATAATTGTATTGCCTACCATTCCTTTTGGTGTAAATACAGGGCAGGCAGATATAAAGCTGGATATAAATATTTACCCAAGTACACAACTGGCCATACTTTCAGATATTATTGAGGTATTAAACAGACAAAAAATTTATAAGCTACTGATTGTAAACAGTCATGGCGGTAACGACTTTAAGCAAATAATAAGAGAGCTTGGTTTAAAGTTTCCAAATATGTTTTTGAGTATTTGCAACTGGTTTCAATCTTTAGACAAAACGAAGTATTTTGATGAAATGGGCGACCATGCAGATGAGATGGAAACAAGCCTAATACTGCATTTAGCTCCACATTTGGTATTGCCATTGCAAGAAGCCGGAAAGGGAAAAGCAAAAAAACCAATTATTAAAGAGTTTTCAGAAGGTTGGGCATGGGCAGAAAGAAAATGGTCGCAGATTACAGAAGATACCGGTATTGGTGACCCATCGTTTTCAACAAACGGAAAAGGACAAATATTTTTTGAGGCGGTTACACAAAAAATTGCTTATTTAATGGTTGCTTTGTCAAAAGCAGATAAGGATAATCTATACGAATAATAGTAAGTGCTGTTATATCTTCAAATGTTGCGGGTATATTTTAAATTAATAAAAAAGAGGAAGTATCAATATTAAAAAGTTCTGAGATTTACTTAAACTACATTTCCTTTCCGATTGAAACGTGCTAGAATAAATGGCTGTCTCGTACCAATGAGACAGCCTCTTTTATTATACAACACTAGTTTGATTTTGCTTGTTGTTTTATTGCCATACTAATCGGCCTCATACCAGTTTTATATTTCGCCTCAATGGGAAAAGGTCATTTTGTATAAATTCAATTTCTTTCCCTGTTTATTCCTTAGCATCCCTAGTATTTTTTTGTACAGCAATCGCTGCAAATAAACTTAGCACAAAAGCCATTGCATAAAAGCCTTTTTCACTTTTTAAAAGGTCAGCGTTCCATAATCCGATACTTAGTAATACAATGGCCACAAGTGTGCTAAACCATGCGAGCCCATAATAAATATTTGTAACTGGTATTCCCTCCAGCCTATCTCTCACCGCTTTTTGTACAGATATGGCAGAAAAAAGACCAAATAGCAAAACGGTAAAATAATATCCCTTTTCGTTTAGCTGCATATCAGCATTAAAGAGACCAATAATAAATGCTACTATCCCAATAAGTAGTGTTGCCCAGGAGGCTGCTACAAATGCTGGTGATGGTTGATGCGATTGTGGGTTTGTTTGTTGTTGTTCCATATATAAATTTTTATAGAACAAAACTATTAGAGAGCGGATTCAACATTTTTGACATTCATCAAAAACCAAAAAAACAAATGTTAAACCTTGCTTCGTATTCGGCTTAGGGTTTCTTGTGTAATGCCAAGGTAGGCTGCAATATAACCAAGTGGCACCCGTGTAAGTAAATGTGGCGTTTGTGTCAATAAACTTTCATATCTCTCGGCTGCAGTTTTAAATTGTGCATTTACAAAACGGTCTTCCAACCTTATGTAATATTTCTCATAAATAATTCTTACCAGTCTTTCTGTTTCATGAAACTTATCAAACAAACCCAGTATTTTTTCTTTTGGTAATGCCCACAGCACACTGTACTCTAAAAACTGAATATTTTCAACAGCTGCAGTGCCAGTTATAAAACTATGAAAAGAAGTAACAAAATCATTTTCAAAGCCAAACCAGTGGGTTACTTCCTTTCCATCAAGGTTATAAAAACCACGCAACGCCCCTTTTTCTACAAAATATAAATACCTGCAAATATTCCCTTCCTGCAAAAGGAATTCTTTTTTATAGAATTCCTTTTTTACGAAACAGTCCATCAATGCATTCTTTGCCTCGGAACTGATCGTATGATAATTATTGATATGGTTAAGAAAGGTTTGCAAACAAATTTGAAGATATAACAGGGACTTCAATTTAGGCCATTTTATTTTTAGCAATGGTCTTTTCTTGCTTTAACTGTAGCAAGTGTGTAGGCAAGAATATTTCAGCATATACCTCCTCACAGAACTTTGTTTGAAAGTACGCCTTCACACGGCTCTTTTTGTTCTAAAAATAGTAAACGTATTTGGTTGAATAAACATTTACACGTTATTCATGCATGGCGTAACGAAACGAGGCGAAGGAATGATCGACGCAACGTCCGGCAAGGGCCGAGACATTGCTGAGAAGTAAGCCGGCACAAATAGAAACACTAAAAAAATTCCCGCAACGCAATCGAGCAAAAGCAAAATCAGTTCGATATTCTAAATTTTTATAAAATAGGGATACTCCTTTTTTTAAAAGGAAACAAATGTGATGGGACACAAAAAAGCCCCAAAAAATCGGGGCTTTTTTAAAATTCTCTTAGCAATTATTTATCCCAATGCTACTCTCTTAAATTCTGTTAATTTAAGATCTGCACTTGTTGCTTTTAAATAATCGGCTACAGATTTTGCGTTATCTTTTACAAAAGGTTGTGCTAATAAAGTATTGTCTTTTAAAAACTTGTTTACTTTTCCAAGGGCAATCTTTTCAGCCATTTCTGCCGGTTTACCTTCTGCTTTAATTTGCTCGATTGCTATATCTTTTTCACGTGCAATGGTTGCTGCATCTATTGCTGATTCGTCTATAGCAAGCGGATTCATAGCAGCAATCTGCATAGCTACATCTTTACCTGCCTCGGCAGCTTCTTCCGTCATACCCACCAATACACCCATACGGTATGCACCATGTATATAACTTGCCACGAAAGGAGCATCTACTCTTTCAAATTTTTGTAGTTCTATTTTCTCACCTATTGCAGCAACTTTATCATTGATTATATCAGAAACTTTTGCACCATTTATTTCAACATTAGCAAGTTCTTCTGCACCTTTTACATTGTTTGCAATTGCTGCATCTGCTATGGTTTGGGCAAATGCAACGAAATCTGCATTTTTACTTACAAAATCTGTTTCGCAGCTAATACACAAAACAATACCTGCTTTATTATCTGCTGTTGTTTGTGCTATAACCACACCTTCCTTTGCTTCACGGTCACTGCGTTTTGCGGCTACCTTTTGCCCTTGCTTACGAAGCCAGTCAATTGCTGCTTCAAACTCGCCGTTGCTTTCAACCAAAGCCTTGCGACAATCCATCATACCGGCACCTGTAGCCTGGCGTAATTTATTAATATCTGCTGCTGTTATTGTTGCGCTCATATTGTAGCCCCTCCAAACCTCCCCGAAGGGGAGGCTTAGCACCTCACGATTCGGAGAGAATTTTTATTTTTAAGTTTGAGAAATTTATAATTATGTTTTAATTACAAAGCTGCCAAAAGTCCCCCTTCGGGGGATTTAGGGGGCTTTACTTTCCTGCTGGCCTTCTACCACCTGCACCAGGGCCTGCAACTCTACGCTTAGGAGTGCCACCCGGACCACCTGCGCCAGGACCACGACCACCACCACGTCTTCTGTCGTCACCACCGTCTTGTTTGTTTTCAAAACGAGCAGCTTTTGCTTCTGCACTTTCTTCTGTGTCGTCGTTGCTTTCTTCGTCTTTGCTGCTCATGCGCTCTTCCAAACCTTCAGCTATTGCTGCAGTAATGTAGTTTACGATGATGGCAATTGATTTTGTAGCATCGTCATTTGCAGGTATTGCAAAATCAACTTTGTTAGGATCAGAATTGGTGTCTACCATTCCAAAAGTACCTATGTTTAAACGCTTCGCTTCAGCAAGAGCAATGTGTTCATGCCCTATATCTACCATGAACAATGCAGAAGGTACACGGCTGATATTTGCAATACCACCCAATACTTTTTCCATCTTTTCTTTTTCACGGGTAAGTGTTAATCTTTCTTTTTTGTTTAGGTTTTCAGCACTACCATCACCAAGCATTTTTTCTATGCTCTGCATTTTCTTCACACTTTTGCGAACCGTGTTAAAGTTGGTAAGCATACCACCTAACCAGCGCTCTGTAACGAAAGGCATGTTTACACGCTTTGCACTTTCCTGTACAATTTCTTTTGCCTGTTTTTTAGTAGCTACAAACATGATCTTTTTACCGCTGCGAGCAATCGCTTTAAGAGCAGCTGCTGCTTCCTGTAAACCTTCTACAGTTTTATTAAGGTCGATGATGTGAATACCTTTTTTTTCTGCAAAAATGTAAGGAAGCATTTTAGGATTCCACTTTTTCTTTAAGTGACCAAAGTGTACGCCTGCTTCAAGTAACTGCTGTTGTAAGGAAGTGTTATTTTCCATTGTATATTATTAAGTAATTTTTTAAAAATTGTGAAACTTGATAAAACACGAAATCTTGTGTCTGATATCTTGTGTCTAACATCTTCCGTATTAACGCTTGCTAAACTGGAATGATTTTCTTGCTTTTTTACGACCTGGTTTTTTACGCTCTACCACACGAGAATCACGTGTTAAGAAACCGGCGGCTTTAAAAATTGGGCGATACTCAGCATTTACTTCAAGTAATGCACGAGCTATTCCTAATTTTGCAGCTTCTGCCTGGCCTTTTACTCCGCCACCTGTAGCATTTATTACCACATTAAATTTATCAATAGACTCTATTGACTTAAGTGGCGCTTCTACTTGGTTTTGTAAGTAAATAAGCGGGAAATATGTTTTGTAGTCTTTTCCGTTTACTGTAATAGCACCTTCTCCTTTGCTAAGGAAAACACGTGTGACAGCTGCTTTTCTGCGACCTACTGCGTTTTTTTGCTTTTCCATTTTTTATTTTTATGAGATTAACCGGCTTTAGATATTGTTGTCTTGTGTCTTATATCTAAAATCTATTATCTTATTTATTATTTACGATTAAAATTTAGTTCCTGTGGTTTTTGTGCGCCGTGCGGATGTTCTGCACCTGCATATACAAATAATTTTTTGTACATCTGGCGACCTAATTTGTTTTTTGGGAGCATGCCTTTTATAGCTCTTTCTAATACAACTTCGGGACGACGGGCTAGTAAGTTTTTAGCTTTCTCCCCTTTTTGGCCACCTGGATAGCCACTAAACGTTAAGTACTCTTTTTGATCCATTTTGTTACCAGTAAAAACCACCTTTTCGCAGTTTGTAATAATAACATTGTCTCCGCAATCTACGTGTGGGGTATAGTATGCTTTGTTTTTACCTCTAAGTATAGCGGCAATTCTAGCACACATGCGACCCACGGTTTGATTAGTACCGTCCACAACGTACCAGTTGTGCGTAACGGTAGCCTCGTTAGCATGTTTTGTAGTGAAATGTAATTTGCTCATTGTTTTTTGTTTAAGTGAGGCTGCAGCTATCCCCGCAGCTTTTTTTGTTGAGGTGCAAAAGTAGTGGATAAAATAGATTTGAAACAACTATTTACAAGTGTTTTTTATATCGCACATTCACAACTATATGGTTTTCAACAAAAAATATTGGTATTTTAAAAATTAGGCGATTTTTTAAGCAAGGAATTGTGCCTGAAATAATAAAATCAGAGATTAATTATTAGGAAAGCCGCTTTTTTATTAGGTTTTAAGTTGATCGCAACTCCGTTATTAGTCATCATTTTATTAATCCCCTTGTTTAGCACCTCATTACCACACTAGCATGGTCCGGTGTACATTGCGTTACTTCCTGTTGCAGCCATTGGGCTGGCTGATGTAAGCCTTACATATTTTAAACGAATACAAATTTCTGCAACAATTTATACCACAGTTGTTGCGCTGCTAATTATTGCTGCCATAAACCTGTTCCCGGTTCTTTCAGCAACGGAAAAGGGATTGCTATGGGTAAAAATGATATCAGCCTGGATGCATATGGCTGGAAAGAAGGAGGAGAAAAGTTTGCCGCTATTTACAAGAGCAGAAACTCATTTTCAAAAGCGCCCATGGTATGCAACACCTGGTGGGGTGCCCACGATGAATACTATTTTGCGAGACAGTTAAATATAAAGATGATTAGCCTGGGCCCTGTATTAAACATTCACCATTATGCATGGCGTTTAAACAATGACACCCTCAATATTAAAATGGATACTGCTTATGCTGTTGTGCAGTCGTATGATTACTTTGATGCTAAAAAGGAATTTGCAAATTACTACAGTAAAATAGACTCCATTGCAACCATACCAATTACAAGAAACAACAAGCTTGCTTATAATTTTTATGTGTATGAATTAACAGGTTGGAAAGGGAAGTATTAGTTCTTTCGCTCACCAAACATTTCTATTACTTTTTTTACCCTGTAATCGAAAATACCTTTTAGTTGCGCCTTCACAAATAAGGTATTGGCAATATCTCCCAAAAACCAAAAAGGTAATTTGTAGTGAACATAATCCGTCATTTCTACACCGCCCGGCACTTCTTTAAAATGATGCTGGTGGTGCCACAAAGAGTATGGCCCAAAGCGTTGCTCATCTACAAAATACTTATGCTGCTCTACATGCGTAATCTCCGTCATCCAATACAAAGGAATGCCCAGTATAGGGTGCACTTTATACTCAATTACCTGCCCGGGATAAATGGCCCCTAAATTTTTAGAGAGTATTTTAAAATTTAAATTATCCGGAGTTATTTCTGCAAGGTTTGCCGGATTGCTAAAAAATTCCCAAGCTTTTTCAATAGAACATGGTATAAACTGTACTGTACTTAAATTATATACTTTACTCATTCTTGTTAATTTATTTCAATCGTAAAAATTAATTTTTGATAGGTTGTTTTTTATTACTTTTCAGCAGGATTTTTATACTTACAAAAAACATTTCATGCAGGCATACCGTCAACAACTTTTGTGCAAATTTAACGAAGAGTACCTCAAACTAAATGCCGAGCAACAACTTGCGGTAGATACAACCCAAGGGCCCGTAATGGTCATTGCCGGCCCCGGCACCGGTAAAACCCAAATTCTTGCGGCACGAATAGGTAAGATTTTACTCGAGCCTGATAATGCGCCGGAGAACATACTGTGCCTTACTTACACCGATGCAGGCGCCATAGCAATGCGCAGAAGATTGCAACAGTTTATTGGTGCAGATGCATACAAAGTAAACATCTACACCTTTCATGCTTTTTGCAATGATGTGATACAGGATAATTTATCGCTTTTCGAAAAAAACTCGCTAGATGCAATCTCTGAACTGGAAAATATTCAGCTTTTTAAAAAACTCATAGATAACTTTCCAAAAAACCATCCGCTAAAAAGGTATAGAGGCGATGTGTATTTTGAGATAAACAACCTGCGCAATCTATTTTCCAGCATGAAAAGGGAAGGATGGACTGCAGCCTTCATCAACGAAAAAATAGATCTGTACATCGCCGACCTGCAATTACGTGACGAATACATTGCAAAACGAGCAACAAAAGAATTTAAAAAAGGTGACGTAAGGCTTGATAAAATTGAAGAAGAAAAAGAGAAAAAAGAAAAACTTCGTGCCGCCGTAAATGAGTTTGAAAACTATCA
>JBJXGJ010000003.1:0-14297 GCA_046153805.1 Ferruginibacter sp.
AGGGAAGCTACTTCCGCTGATATTAAAGACCTTAATTAATATAAAAATTATTTGGTCGTACTTTACTCCCTACACCGTGTAGGGAAGCTACTTCCGCTGATATTAAAGAACTTAATTAATATAAAAATTATTTAGTCGTACTCTACTCCCTACACCGTGTAGGGAAGCTACTTCCGCTAATATTAAAGAACTTAATTAATATAAAAATTATTTGGTCGTACTTTACTCCCTACACCGTGTAGGGAAGCTACTTCCGCTTTTAATGTTTAAGAACTTTCTTCTTTAAAATAAATCTTTCGATTTGTTTTTCGGATTGCAAAAATAAGGATTGAAATCTAATTACAAAATTTTTATTTGTACTTAGGATTATAAAGTGTGTTTTCCGGCACGTTTACCTTTGGTTTTCCTTTATATCTGTAATTGTATTGTGCTACACAAGCAGATAGTACAATTGCTATCACCACCGCTATCTGGCAATACCATAAAAAACGGGAAGAAGATACCCAACTGGTTGTAAAATCCTTTTCTTTATTTTCTATAATTTCCTGTTGCATTGTTATTTTATTTTCGATTACAAAAATAAGACTTATTTGTTTAAAAATTATCTCGTTGTAACAATTTCAGAAAACGTTTTTTTATTTTTTACGTAATACCGCCATAAAATACTGCCTTTATAAGTCCCGTTTAGTTTTTTGTTTACGGCTTTTAAAACAGGTGCTTTTTTCCGATGAAAAAATACCCAACCGGCAAAATGAAAATGAGCTTTTGCAATTGCAACAAAATGACCAACATCTCCGGCAAAAAGTCCTCCGTATGCAGCAAGCGCATCTAACCCAAAACGAAAAGGTAATTTTATGAGAAGCGGTGCTGCATTGCTGTTCTTATAAATCATTATAAGATTGTTTCTAAAATTTAAATATGTTTTTTTTGTGTTGCCTTTGGGTAAAGTGCCGCCTCCCACATGGTACACGACTGAGGCTGGTTGTACGTAAATACTGTAACCGGCTCGCTGCATACGCCAGCAAAGATCTATTTCTTCCTGATGCGCAAAAAAATATTCATCAAAGCCACCCAGCAAGGTAAAGAGTGGTGCTTTTACGAACATAGCCGCACCCGATGCCCAAAAACATGGCACGGCATTATTGTACTGGCCTTTATCTTCTTCTAATTTATCTAAAATACGCCCTCTTGCAAATGGGTATCCAAAAGTGTCTATCCACCCTCCACAGGCTCCTGCATATTCGAATATCGTTTTATTTTTTTCATCAAGTAATTTTGGCTGGCAGGCACCGATCAATTTGTCTTTTTCCATCAGTTCAATAATTGGTTCTATCCACCCGGTTGTAACTTCTACATCGCTGTTAAGCAACACAAAATAATCTGCCGTTACCTGCGCCAACGCAGTGTTATATCCTTTTGCAAAACCCTCATTTGTTTTATTTATCAGAATTTGTACGGTGGGATAATTTTTCTGTAAAAAAGGAATTGAATCATCTGTTGAGGCATTATCTGCTACAATTATTTTTAAGTTTTTATAAGAAGAATTTAAAACTGACTGCAGGTACTTATCCAGAAAATGTTTGCCATTCCAGTTTAATATTACCACTGCAACCAAAGGCATACGGGCATGTGTAATGGCTATGTTGTCGTTATCTGTGAGCATCATCTATCTACAAACATACTCATTTTACAAAATTTAAACGCAATTGCATTTCATTATTTGCTATTTTTAAATTATGCTATCACATTTGTTTAATTTGAGAAATATACTTGGTCTTATTGCAATTGCTTTTGTAACGGCGAGTATTTTTTTTAGTAATTATCTGGCAAGAAAAATTGCGGCTGATGAAAAAGTAAAAATAGAGCAATATGTAGAAGCTGTTAATGATCTTAATAATATTGCTAACCCCGATACGAAGCTTGCTACAAAAATTATCGTTGAAAATGGTAACGACATTCCGCTTATTCAAACAAATGAAAAGGACAGCATTACATCGCACAACTTTGATTCTGCCAAGGCTGTAGATGATCGTTTTTACTTAAAAGAAGAACTGGCACAGCTAAAAAAAGCAAATCCCCCAATTGTATGGCAGAACCCCTTAAACAAAGCCGAGAAAAATTTTACCTATTATGGTGAATCAGATCTATTGGTGCAGATAAGGTATTTCCCAATAGTGCAGCTTGTGGTGGCGATGCTTTTTATCATCATTATTTTTATTGCCGTATCCAACAGAAGTAAAAGCACCCAAAACCAAGTGTGGGCAGGCATGGCAAAAGAAACAGCACACCAGCTTGGTACGCCCATATCCTCGCTGGAAGGGTGGATGGAAATGCTGAAGGAACAAGAAAGTACACAAAAAATAGCAATTGAAATGAGTAAAGATGTGGAGCGGTTAAAACTGGTGAGCGACCGCTTTGGTAAAATAGGCAGCACCCCAAAACTGGAAGAAACAGATTTGATCTTGCAGATTGAAAGTATGGTCAATTACATTAAAAGAAGGGCGACTGACAAGGTAACTTTTGAAATAAATGCTAATGGAGACAAAGATATCATTGCCATGATAAACCCTCCGTTGTTTGATTGGGTGATAGAAAATCTTTTAAAAAATGCTTTGGATGCCATGGATGGAATGGGCAATATTAAAATAGATATTAGAAACGAAACAGCACAGATTATTGTAGATGTAAAAGACAATGGAAAGGGAATTGCAAGGCAAAATATCGCCAATGTTTTTAAACCGGGTTTCACAACAAAAAAAAGAGGATGGGGATTAGGCTTATCGCTAAGTAAAAGAATTATCGACCTCTACCACAAAGGTGAATTGTTTGTAAGACAAAGTGAACTTGGAAAAGGAACAACGTTTAGAATAATTCTAAAAAAGTAGTCTTTGTTATTTTGAAAGATTAGGATTCATTTACACTAGCACTTTCAATACATTCCAAATGGGTGGTCGTTTCTCAACAGCAAATTGTCATAAAAATATAAGCCTCCCCAAAAGAGAAGGCTTTATCAATAAATTAAAATAATATTTAAATTTCTCCCATCACATACATCGTACCCTTTGGCTGACGGTTTCCACCTTCGGTTTCCAACGTTATTGCAAATCCTTGTGCTTTGCCAAATGTTTTCATTTTTTGTATGCTGTATGTTTTTCCATCTTTCGAGGTGATCATTCCACCATCTACCGGTTTTCCATCAACAATAGCCCAAAGCTGGTATTGCTTTCCTGCTGGCGCCATTGGTAGATTTAAAGGATCTACATATACTTCGCCGGTATTCTTCATCCAAAATATTTTTGCACCTGCATCAGGCGCTGCTTCTAAACCTTTTAAAGAAACTGGTTCGCTGTACTTACTTTGCACAATGCTCATATCTTTATCAACGTCTGTAAGGTGTTGGTTTAGGGAAGCAATTTGTCGTTGGCTTTCCTGGTATTTATCGCTTACATCTTTATATTTATTATAGTAAAAGAAATTTAGAACCGAGCTGCCAACCAACAATAAAACCGCTGCAGCAGCAAGTCTTTTTAAGGGTGCAATTGAAACTACCTTATTGGTAGGCATTGGTACTACAATGCCTGTGTTAGAGGCTGATAAATTTAAGGATGCAAAAAGTTCATCTTTTAAGGTTGATGAAGGTGCAATTGCATTCGCAAAAGCGTATGCTTCAAATGCCTTTTCAGTTGTTGTTATTTCCTCATTTACTTCAGGGTAACTAAGCCTTAGTTCCTCAACCTGGCTCATTTCTTGAGGAGATGCAATACCTAAAACGTACATTTCTAAAAGACCTGATGATATAATTTCTTGTTTTTCCACTTGTTTAATATTACAAAAGTTTTCTAAGTTCGATAATTGCAGTTCTCATTCTTGTCTTTACTGTGCCAAGAGGAATTTCCAGTTCTTTTGAAATTTCTTCCTGCGTATAACCATGAAAATATGCCATATCTATAATCACTTTCTGATCTTGTTTAAGATACTGGAGCTGTTTCCGGATGCCTATCGTATCAAACCTGTCAGACGTAAAGTTTTTATCTTGATATGTAATTACGGAATTTTCATCTTGCGAGATTTTTTTCTGTTTTTTGTAACCTTTACTACGCAGGGTATCTATAGTGAGGTTGCGAGTAATGTTAATCATCCATGTAAAAAGGCGGCCTTTGCTGTTATCATATTGCTTGAAATTATTCCATATTTTTAAGAAAACTTCTTGCAAAATATCTTCAGCAAGCTGCGTATCATCTACCCTGCGGGTAATGATACCGTTTAGTGCTGCTGCGTAATTATCGTATAAGTAAGAAAATGCCTTTTTGTCTTCTTCCTTTAATAGTGATACAAGTTCTTCCTCACTGTATTTTGTAGTGGATTGCAAAAGAGATAATTTTTATTAGAATTATTTTTGGACCGTAAGATAATACCTTTTGGCTAAACTAATTGTATCGAAACCGAGAAAGATAACGACTGTTAGTTTAACGGTTTACCCTGCTTTTTTTACTTCGGATACTGGGCTGAATAAGTACCATTTGCCGGTTGCAAGTTCCCTGCACTTAAATCTTTTTCTTATTCGTTCGCCCTTTACAAATATTCTTTTGCCTTTTATTTCGAAGTGCTGTCCTTCTGGTAACTGCTCTACAAAATAAAGATCTTCTTTTTTTTTGTCATAGGTTTTCAGAACCCTCAAAAGCTGAACATCGGCACAACTGCTTGCTGCGGGATTATTAATAGAGTTTTTTAAAGCTGCGTTTATATCGTCAGGAAAAATTTCTTTTGATGCAAATACCGTAAGTATTTGGGCGAAGCATGCCTTCCACTCCGCGCCGTGAGGTTGAACACGGTTATGGTATTTTATAAAAGTAACAAGATGGGCTATTTCGTGCAACAGCGTTATTAAAAAGGAGAATTTATTTAAATCACCGTTCACGCTTATCCTGTGTCCTTTATCCAAATGCGCATGGCGATAATCTCCCAAAACACTGCTGCGACTTCTTGTAATTGTCAGCTGTATTTTATATTCCTGTATATAGGAAATAACGTACTCAAAACTCCCATCAGGTAAGTAATCGTTTAAAGCAGAAAAATCGACTTTTGTTTTAGACATTTTTTTTACTGTTCTCTTTAGAAATAGCGGCGACCTCGGCAGCCAGGTAAAGCAGGTACATAAAAAGGGAAATGAATACCGCTTTTTTATCGTAGCCCGCGCCCGCAATAACTACATAAGCCAACACAGCTAGCACGGTGCTAAACATTTTTATCATCATGCCGGCCATTACACTGCGTATAAAAACATGGGGGTTTTTATCGGTCAACGCATTTTTTTGCATAAAAAATACCAGAACACCTGTGCCCATAAAAAGCAAGTTGGCTCCCATTAATACATTTTTATCTATGCTGTACTTTAACCACAAACCCGGCAGGCTACAAATAGGTATAGACAAGGCTAAAAATGTGGCTAAGAGCGGCAACAGCATTTTACCAAATAACTTCATGTTGGGTTCTTTAATTTATTTTTGTCATTTAATCTAATTTTTACATTTTGCCAAGGGAAGGGATTTGTCTCCTTTAGCAGGTTTATTTTCTTGGAGATGTGTCTTTAATTACTTTATATATGAGCACAGCAATTATGGTCAGCGGTAAAGTCCATACAAGAAACGGCTTTTTAAAGCCGATCCATTTATCTGCCTTTATACCCAAATAAACACCCAAGGCAAGCGCAACAGCAAGTTGTGTGGCAAACCCAGCATACTTCCACAACAAACTATTATCTGTTTTCTTTTTATGCTGTTGATTGTCAATCATTGCTGTTTTCAACTTTAGGCAGTACAATTTTATTGGTATCGAGGGTTGTTACGTTCCCTTGTAGCACTTTTTGAATATTTTTTAAATAGGTATTCTGGTATTTTAAAGCCTGTTCCATAGAGTCTGTTCTTATTTTTAACTGTCTGTATTCCTTCACCTGTTTTGCATTGCCCATACCTGTCCCGGGTAAATAATATTTTAATGGCGTAAAAATGATGAGGGATGCAGTAAGCCCTATCATTAATATAAATAAAGTGCTTAAAACAATGTAAACACCCATTCTGGTAAGTTTAAATTTTACCACTTCTTCAAAAGTATCTTCATTCATAATTACAAGCCTGTAATGGCTTCTAAGCCTTTTAAAAGAATTATGTACATCAGGAATTGCCATAGCTTGTTAATATTTGCAGAAGTGCTTAACCGTGCTAAATTAGCTATTATACAAGAAATGCTAAATTTTTAACACAAATAAATTACAGAATGTTTCTAAATTTATGATGTTGCCGTTATTTTTGGGCCACAGTGAAGAATAAAACCGAACTTTAAAACTATTATTTAATTATTTTTTCATGCTGAAATCTAAGGCTTTATATTTAGGTACATTCGTTGTGTTTTTGTTTGGTTGCACTATTTCATTATTTGCGCAACCAATATGGACCATCGACCCTTTTGGAAAAGAAAAAAAGCCTGAGAAATATGAGGAGAAAAAACTTGCGTCTGAAAAAACAGGCGAAAAAAAGTTTAAGGGAGTGCGTAAATTTTTACAAAACAATACATCTCATTATAATTTCTATTTTAATGCCAACAACAGAATAAATCTTGTTTTGGAAAGAGCAAAACTCGCTAACAAAGATGATTATGCCAAACTTCTTTCTTTTTACCCATATTCGCTGGACAATACAGCAAGCCAAAAATCTGACTTAGATTCTGTCATTTACAAATCTACCGCAGGTATTTTATTACACGATTTAAGATCTGAATGGGTAGATAATTTTTATCTTCTCATAGGAAAATCGTACTTATTAAAAAAAGATTTTGACTCTGCTGCACTAACTTTTCAATTTATAAATTACAATCTTTTTCCACGAAAGAAAAAGGATGACGATTACAACAAAATTGTTGGTTCAAACGAAACAGGGTCCGGCGCGGGATCTGTATCAATAGCCGATAAAGAAAAAAGAAACATTATACAAAAAGCATTTACAAAGCCGCCAAGTAGAAATGAAGCATTAATATGGCAGATAAGAACTTTTACTGAGCAAGAAGAATACGGAGATGCGGCGGGGCTTATCAGTATTTTAGAAAATGATAAAAACTTGCCCGGACGATTGAAAAATGACCTAGAAGAGGTAACGTCTTACTGGTTCTTTTGCCAAAATAATTATGACAGTTCTGCCGTGCATTTACAAAAAGCACTAAGCAATGCAGATACCAAAGAAGATAAAAGCCGTTGGGAATACTTACTTGCGCAGTTATATGAGCGCACAGGTAAATTTGATGATGCATCTACCTATTATTTAAAAGCAGCACAGCACACAACAGACCCGGTGATGGATATTTACGCCAAACTTAGCGAGGCTAAAATGCTGAGGAATACCGGTAATTTTAAAGAACTAGATAATACTATTTCCAACCTCTTAAACATGGCCAAAAAAGATAAATATGAATCTTTCAGAGATATTATTTATTACTCCACAGGGCAGTTAAGTTTACAAAAGCCCGATACTTCCATGGGAATTACTTATTACAATAAAAGTATTTCTTATAATAATCCTGAGTCAGGTTACAGAGATAAATCTTTCCTTCAACTGGGTAATATTGCCTACAGGCAAAACCGGTACAAGGAAGCATATGCTTTTTACGATAGTTTAAGCATTGTAGATAATAAAAATGATCCTGATTCTGCCACAATAGAAGATCGCAAAGAACTGCTGAGCAGGCTGGTACCCAAATTAAATGTTATAGAACAAGAAGATAGTTTGCAGCGCATTGCGGTATTGCCTGTGGCGGAACGGGATGCCATGATAAAAAAAATGATAAAGAAATACAGAAAGGAAAACGGGTTAAAGGAAGAAGATGAGTTTGCAGGGAATACGCTTATAACTTTTGCTGACCGAAATAAAGCACCTGTAGATTTGTTTACGGCAGCAGCAGCAAATGCAGGCGACTGGTATTTTTATAATGCAAGCCTAAAATCCAAAGGCTTTAATGAATTTAAGAGCAAATGGGGCAAAAGAACGAATGTAGATAACTGGCGCAGAAAGTCAGCTATACCAACCGCTGTAACTGTAGGGAACAATCCGAATGCGAGCCTTGATCCCAATGCTGCGCAGACCGGAGACGGGAAAAAAGGCGCTGCGGACAGTTTAGCTAGTACAGAATATACATTTGATGGTTTGATGGAGGGATTGCCACTAACCAAAGAAAAAATTGACACAAGTAATATTAACATTGCCATCAATCTTTACGAAGCTGCACAAATCTTTCAAAACGAACTGCAAGATTACTACCAGGCTATAGCGCTCTATGAAGATTTTGTAAAAAGATTTCCGAATGACATTAAAATACCGGATGTTTATTTTGGACTTTCTTTTTGTTATAATAAAATAGGAAACACTGCCAAAGCATCGCAATACGCAAACCTGGTAAAAACAAATTTTGCAGGGAGCGATGCAGCGAAAATAATGTTGAACCCAGCGCTATTAAAGCCATTGGAGAAAAACCGTGAAGTGACAGCAAAATACGAAACAGTTTACAATATGTTTGTAGAAGGAAGGTTTGAAGAAGCCATAAATGCAAAGAAGAAAGCTGATAGTACTGGCGGTAAAAATTACTGGTCGCCTCAGTTGTTGTATATAGAATCTGTTTATTACATAAAAGAAAGGCAGGATAGTGCAGCAATTGCCACTTTAAAAAATATTGAATCGCTTTATCCTACATCGCCCTTAAAAGAAAAGGCAAAAACACTTATTGGAGTATTACAAAGACGAAGTGAAATAGAAAAATATTTGACCGACCTACAGGTAACACGGCAAACTGAAGATCAGATTGTTGTGGCGGACAGTAAGCCAAATGTCGTGGTTAATGCACTAGCAGTTAAACCAGCCGAAATAAAAACAACTGCACCTGCCATTACCAAACCGGTTATAACCAACACTATAAAAACACCTGACGTTTATATAAATAAATCGTTTACGTTATCGCCAGATAAGCCGCATTATGTAGCAATGATTTTAGATAAGGTAGATGGTGTGTATGTGAACGAAGCAAAAAATGCATTCGCAAGGTTTAACAAGGAAAGCATGGCTACAATTAATGTTGCCATTGTAAAAGATACGATTGATGCCACCAAATCGTTGCTTTTGTTTCAACCTTTCGAAAATGCAGAAGCTGCTTTAAAATATTTTGACAGGATTAAAAAGGCGGCACCTTCTGAGGTTTCGTGGTTACAGCCTACTAAATATTCTTTTATCATTATTGCTGACGATAATCTGTTGTTGCTAAAATCAAACAGAGATATTATCGGTTACAAGCAATTACTAAATGCAAACTTTAGTAATAAATTCTAATACCGTTTTACTTTTATTTCTTTTAACCTGATCATACTTTATGAAACGTTCTGTAAAAATACTTTGGCGTGTTTTTTTATGTGGTTTCGCCGCAATAGTGCTAGTTTTAGTATTAGTCAATTTTGGCATTTTTGGTAAAATGCCTTCGCTGCAGGAGTTGGAAAATCCCGAAGCAGACCTTGCCAGCGAAATTATTAGTGCAGATGGTATTTTAATGGGTAAATATTATGCGGAAAACAGAAGTGAAGTGCGGCATGACGAGATTTCTGAGAATGTTTTTCATGCATTGGTAGCTACCGAAGACGAACGTTTTTATGACCACTCAGGAATAGATGCACAGGCACTTGGTAGGGCTGTGTTTTCGTTAGGGACCCAAGGCGGTGGAAGTACCATTACACAACAGCTTGCCAAAATGATATTGGGGCAGGGGCGTGGGAATTTTTTTGTAAGGGGATCACAAAAATTAAAGGAGTGGATAATAGCGGTAAAACTTGAAAGGAATTTTACAAAAGAAGAAATCCTAACTCTTTATTTAAATAGAGCTCCTTGGTTAAATGTATATGGTATTAGGAATGCAAGTCGTACCTATTTTCAAAAGGAACCTAAAAATTTAAAACTTGAAGAGGCTGCAGTTCTTGTTGGTATGTTGAAAGGCTCATCCATTTATGATCCCATAAGACATCCACGGGCAGCAATTGACAGAAGAAATACAGTGATAGGGCAAATGGTTGTTTCTAAAGAACATTACTTAACAGAAGCCGCGGCTAATGTTTTGAAAGCTAAGCCACTCATTACAAATTACCGACAGATAGATGAAAATGTAGGAAGTGCTCCTTACTTTAGAAGAGCACTTATTGGCTTGATGAAAGATTGGTGCAACAACAACAAAAACCCAAAAACAGGTGAGCCCTACGATTTGTACAGAGATGGGTTAAAGGTTTATACAACCATTGACTCTCGTATGCAGAAATATGCAGAAGAGGCAATGGAAGCGCATATGCCCACACAACAAAGCAAACTAAACTGGACCTTAAAGCAAAGAGGAGACAGATTATGGAAAGGTCACGAGAAGATTGTAGAGGATGCTATCAAATATACGGAGCGGTGGAAAAACATGAAGGAGGATGGAATTGATTCAATAGTTATCAGAAAAACGTTTGATGTGCCAGTGCGTATGAAAATATTTTCGTGGAAAGGAAATGAAAAGCACGAAATGGATACAGTGATGACGCCGATAGATTCTATAAAATACCACAAGCAACTTATACAAAATTCATTTGTGGCCATGGATCCCCGCAGCGGTGAGGTAAAAGCGTGGGTTGGTGGTATAGATTTTAGGTGGTTTAAGTTTGACCATGTTACAGCCAGCAGGCAGGTTGGTTCTACTTTTAAACCCTTGCTTTATACGCTTGCGGTTACAGATGCCGGCTACACACCTGAAACACAAATACCCGGTGGTTCCTTAACCCTTGGTGGTAAAACAATTACAGGTGGAGGTGGTACTTGTGCTTATTGTCTGGCACAATCAAGAAACCCCTGCGCATGGCGTTTAATATCTGTGATAGGTGTAAAAAAATTAATAGAATTTGCCCAGCTGTGTGGTGTAAAAGTAAAGATACCTCCATACTATTCAATTGCCTTGGGTTCGGCAGAAGTGCCTATGATGCAGATGTTGCAGGCATATACAATGTTTCCAAACAAAGGGTATAATACAGAGCCAGTTTTTGTTACAAGAATAGAAGATAAAAACGGTAACCTGTTGCACGAGTTTCCTATTGCACAAAGCAAACAGGTTATTGGAGAATCTGATAATTATATGATGGTAAAAATGATGGAGGGTGTAATAAAAGCTGGAACAGCAAGGCGTTTAAACAGCTACAATATTCCTACCCAAAAAGCCGGCAAAACGGGAACAACCAATGGCAATACAGACGGCTGGTTTATTGGCTATACACCTACATTGCTCGCAGGCGCCTGGGTAGGTTGTGATGACCCATTTATACCAATTTATGACAGTAAGGGCGGTGGTGAAGTAGCTGCGCCTGAATGGGGTATTTTTATGCAAAAAGTTTATGGAGATAAAAAGTTTGAAGACTATACTTCGCAGAAAGAATTTGTTGCGCCCGCTGAACTTAAAAATGCTCCCATTTTTGCTGATGGATATTTTGAGAATATTTTAAAGCAAGGTGACAGCCTTACGCAGGACAGTGGGAATGGTGACGCCAGAGATTTTTTAGAAAGTGATATGAATGAGGTAGAAAGCCTACCAGTGATAATAGATAGCAATAAAAGTAACGATAAGAAAAAAGAAGAAAAAAAAGAGGCGAAAACGCCAGCTTCAACAACCATTATCGACGATAAAAAGAATGTACCCAAAGCCAAACCTAAAACTACAGAAACAGATTATTAAATAAAAGACTATGAAAAAGGCAGCCATTAACGGATGCTTTTTTCGACCCGCATTGCTCCCAAAGGGTGTTGATGTTATTTTTTTCAATTCATAAAACCATTTACCATAAGACGACATAAATAGAGACAACTAATTTAAAACAACTAGAAAAAATTATTAAAAAAATAAAAAATTTATTTATGCTTGCTGCGGTTGCACTTGCAACTACAACAGCATCGACGCAAGCGGAAAAAACATTAATAGTTGATGGTGCAGCAATGTATCCTTCAAAAAATATTGTTGAAAATGCAGTAAACAGCAAAGACTACGCAACACCAGTTACAGCAGTAAAAGCATCAGGTTTGGTAGAAACACTTTCAAGTGCAGATCCTTTTGCCGTTTTTGCACCAACCAATGCAGCTTTTGAAAAATTAGCTGCAGTTACGGTAGAAACTTTACTAAAAGCAGAGAACAAAAAAATGCTACAAACAGTTCTTACTTACCATGTAGTTGCAGGTAAATTAAGTGCATCTGATGTTGTAGCTAAAATTAAAGCAGGTGGCGGTAAAGCAACAGTTACAACTGTAGCAGGTGTAGGTCTTACGCTTTCTATGAAAGGTAAAAAAGTTCAAATTATGGATACTTCGGGCGGAAAAGCTTTTGTTACTATTGCAGATGTAAACCAAAGCAACGCCGTAATACATGTTATTGATGCAGTATTGGTTCCTAAATCTTAAATCCCTAGAATTCCCTGTACTAAAGCTTCCTTTATAACGGAGAAACTTTTTTGTTTTAATGAAGATGTATAACTTAAAGCCATTTTACTGATAGTATTAGGCCCACAAAAAAGCCCGTTCCATTTACCTGAACGGGCCTTTCTTAAAATTAGCTTTAATCAATAATATTTCAAATATTCCTTTGTTACTCCTTAAGCTACAGCTTTACCAACTAAATCAGCGGCTTCACTCAATAAAATAGCACTCTGCACTTTTAAGCCACTTTCATCAATTAATTTTTTAGCTACATCAGCATTGGTTCCCTGTAAACGAACTATGATTGGAATTTCAATATTGCCAATACTCGTATAAGCATCAATAACACCCTGCGCTACACGGTCGCAACGTACAATTCCACCAAAAATATTAATAAGAATCGCTTTTACTTTAGGGTCTTTCATGATGATACGAAAACCTGCTTCTACCGTTTGCGCATTCGCAGTACCACCTACATCTAAAAAGTTTGCAGGCTCACCGCCGCTTAACTTTATCATATCCATTGTTGCCATAGCCAACCCTGCTCCGTTTACCATGCAACCAACATTGCCATCTAATTTTACGAAATTTAAGTTATGGTGTCCTGCCTCTACTTCTGTAGGGTCTTCTTCGCTCACATCCCGCAAAGCCATAATATCTGCATGGCGCATTAGGGCATTATCGTCCACATTCATCTTACAGTCAACTGCAATAATTTTATCATCACTAGTTTTAAACAAAGGGTTTATTTCAAGCATGCCACAATCAAGTCCTGCATAAGCTTTGTACAAATTGGTTACAAATTTTACACAACTTTTTAAGGCTTCGCCGCTAAGGCCAAGGTTAAAAGCAATTTTTCTTGCCTGAAATGCCTGTAACTCTCCACCTGGGTGGACCCACTCTTTAAATATTTTTTCGGGTGTATCGTGTGCTACATCTTCAATGTTCATACCGCCTTCTGTACTGTACATTATTACATTTTCGCCTTTTGCTCTATCTAATAAAATGGAGAGATAAAATTCTTTTACCGGGTTTGCACCATCATAATACACATCCTGTGCAACCAATATTTTATTTACTACTTTTCCGACGTCACCAGTTTGTATTGTTACAAGCGTACCACCTAATAAGTTGGTAGCAATTCTCGTAACATCATCAGCACTTTTTGCCACTGCCACACCACGCTGTTCTTTACCCACAATATTTCCTTTACCACGTCCGCCAGCATGAATCTGTGCTTTTACCACAGCGAACTTGCTGCCGTATTGTGTATTAATGAAACGGTAAGCTTCTTCCGCTTCTGCAACCGTACTACATGCAACCCCTTCCTGTACGGGTACATTGTATTTTTTCAATAATTCCTTTGCCTGATATTCGTGAAGATTCATATTGTAAAATTTTTGCGAAGATATGGAAAAACACCGCCCTAAGTAACTGGCATTATACTTTTAATCAATTCAAATCGTATAAAATATAAGACACCAAATTCTACTTCAAAGAAACGGGGTCGTTTTTTTACCAGCAAAGAAGCAGCTGTGTGCAACTTTAGTGGCGACGCTCCATTCATCTATCTATCTTTTGTGATCTTTTATTATGTATTGTTTAAAAGCGTTTGTTAAAAAGGAGTTCATGTCTTTACATAACAACCCTAAACAACGTATTTTTGAGCAATTTTAAACTAAACCTAAATATTCATCAAACAAATTCATAACATATATGTCAGAAGTTTTACAAAAAATAGAATCGGCAGTTACATTTATAAAAAAAATTTACCAGCAACAGCCCTCTGTTGGT
>JBJXGJ010000032.1:0-9156 GCA_046153805.1 Ferruginibacter sp.
CTTTTTTAAAATGCAACGGCTTACTTTCTTATAATTTTATTGCTCTCCTATAACTTGCCGCACAGAAACGCCGCCACACCTTGCTCTGCTGCATTTCTGCGCTAGGTCGTACCTGCGCCAGTAGGTGAGGGGTTTTGTTTCGTGTGCCACGAACCAAGGCGGGGGCTGAGGGTTTTGTTTCGTGTGCCACGAACCAAGGCGGGGATTTATGGGGCTACTGATGAGAAGGCTAAAAATAGTTTAAAAGATACTGACCTGCTTACGATGTTTACCAAAATACAGCAGTTAGAAAAAACAGATTTATCTACCGTTAAAAATTTACTCAAAGCTTTTATTTTTCAAAAAGAAACACAGCAAAGGTTGGCGCAATAAAAAACCCGTTACAATTTTGATGTAACGGGTTGATGTTTTTATTTGATTTCGTGTGACACGAACGCAGGCAGAGGGCTATTTACTTTATAATTATTCTACTTGATTATCTACACAAGCTTTGAAAGCTTTTTTTGCAGAGACACTATTCTTAAATAGTTCAAAATCATTTAAAAAATTCTCATACAAATAATTTTCCTCACCCAAATCAATACACATTATTTGAATTAATTCTTTCATTATAGCATCTCTGAAAGCCTTTTCTTTTTTACTCAAATGCTGGAGAAAAGAGTTATTCTTTGATTTGTTTTTTCTTAGATACTCAAACAAAGTATATCCCACTTCTTCCGATTTAGATTCATCTGTATTTTTTAATAGAAAATCATCAAGAGCAATATAATCTTCTTCAGCAAGCTCTTTTTTTTCACGCATCTTACTTACAACAATTGAAATATCCAATTTGTCAGATAGCTCTGCTTTTTTAGCAATTATATTTTGATTTGAATCTACTGATGAATGGGTACTTGAAACAATCATTGTATCTGATAAATTTGAACGTACTTTATTACTATCAGTGTTGCAAGCAATGTTGTAACACAATAAAATTTGTAAAATTACAAATATCTTTTTTTTCATAAGATCAATTTTTTTTAGGCGATTTTAAAGGTATTATTGGACGAGGTGCCACATACGTATTGTCAATTGGAATAACTATAAATAGCGGAGCCATAGATGGTGCAGGAGGAGCTACAGGTGTGATAGCAGGAAATTGTTCCGTGCCTGCTTTGTTCCTATCGGCATTATATACTACTGGTGCTTTCAAGTCGTCAGTTAGAGTTAGCTTACCTTTTTTCTCTGTCGGGTCTTCTTTCTCTAATTGCGTGGTTACTTCTTTCAGCTTTTTAATATCCTCATCATTAATTCGCATACAGCCGTGAGTAGTTGCCAAAGTCTTACGACCTTTATATTTACCTTCCTGTCTGCCGCCGTGTACATGCATTCCGTCTCGTGAACCCCCTTCTTCTCCTTGGTAATCCAAAGCCAACAAATCATTAGGTCCAAAACTTACAGCATTATATCCTGTTCCATTCCCTGTTTTTCTATATCCCAATATTTTATATTTACCTTGTGGAGTATCAGAATTCTTAACATTTCTTTTCCTTCCACCAGTACCCATTGCTTTAACAACAGTCCTATAAACCTCAACACCATCATTATTGGTTACGATCAAAAGTGCGTATCCGCTTTTAGCTCTATCTTTATAGGCATGTACTTGTACATCCCATTGTCCGTCTGGGTCAATTCTATTTAATGGATTGTTACTAACAAAATGATATGGTGTTTTATCTGGTTGTTTATCTGCCAACGGGTCAACACTTAAAAACCTACCTAAGCGTGGGTTGTAAATTCTTGCTTCAAAGTCGTAAGCATTACCTTCCCCTAATATTTCATCTGATTTTTCTTTGCCCATTAATCCATACAAGTAACTACTACGAACTTTATTTTCAGTTTTATTTATGGTCAATGTATTTTTTACTGCAAACTTTTTCTGCTCACAGCTTTTATATTGCTCATCTAATATGCTTAACCTTATACAGCCCATTTATTTTTTACAATGGTTCAAAGATAAAGTTTTTAGAATAAGTTTTGAGCATAAAAAAAGCCTCCATTTAGGAAGCGTTTTAAAGGAGTTTTAAAGCCTTGTTTTTATTTGGTGATGGATTATGCCAAGTGAGTATAAATTTGAGTGCTTTCTAAACTGCTATGCCCTAAAAAAAGTGCTATACTTTCAATGCTCATTCCTGCCTGTAATAAATGTGTGGCTATGCTGTGGCGTAATATGTGCAAGGTTAATCTTTTGGCTTGTAGGCTTTCAACTTCTGTAATTTTTTGTAAGTGTTGTAAGCTGTTGTTTAGTGTGCCTGTGGAGCTTAAAAAAAGCCTTTTATGATTTACCTTTTGTAAGTTGCGATAGTTGTAAATGTAGTTTTCTAATGCCTTGCAAACGCCTGTATTCATTGGTATAATTCTATCCTTGTAGTTTTTCCCTTGCTTTACAAAGAGTGTTTTTTTATCAAAGTCAATATCATTTACAGTTAGTTTGTAGGCTTCATTTCTGCGTAAGCCACAGCCATAGTAAAGGGCAAAGATTAATTTTAGTTGCTCTTGCTTTTGTTCTCTTTGCGTAAAAGTAAAACTGTTGTAAGTATTGATAATATTAGCTTGTAGCGTTTTTATTTCATCTTTGGTTAGTGGTTGTATGTTTTTTATTCGTTGTTCTTTATCGGGTTTTATTCTGTAATTGGTGGGTGTTGGTGCGGTATTCATTCCCATTTGGTGCAGGAACTCACATAGTTTATCAATGGCTAAAAAATTATGGTTTAAATGGCTTGTGCTTAATGCTCCGTTTCTTCTTTTGTTTTTTCTTACTTGCAAATAATCAAAGTAGTTTTCAATGTGCTTTTGATTTACAGCATTTATTTGATTTACATTTTTAGCTTGTAACCATTCAAAAAAATCTTTTACCCTATCTCTGTAATCTGTAACCACACCACCACTAAAACCAAGTGTAGTAAGCCATACAGCATATTCATTTTTTACTGTGTTGTAATTTTCGTTTAGCATTTTAGAACGGATTGTATTTTGTTATATCATCAATAAGCCCGTCTATTTCATTGGGTAAATATTTTTCTGTACTGCTTATGTATCTATGCCCTGCGTAATATTGTGTTCTGCGTAAGCCCTCTATTTTCAACCATCCAGTAATTACAGAAGCCCTAATTTGTTTAAAGTTGAGTAGGTTTTTATCAATGCTTTTTACCTGCTTTGTGAGTGGCTTAAAAGTGTGCATTAGGTTGGTAGTATTGGTTTTTTGTTTACTACTTTCAGGCAATGCAAAAAATAAACTTTCTCTTTCCTCACAAAACACAAAAAAATTAGGTCGTATATTTTCAATGTAATTTATCATTGCTCCTATTTGTGAAGCCTGTAATTGCAAGGTTCTTTCATTACTTTTTTTACTGCTACTTATTTTTATTGTGCCTTTGTTTGTATCAATATCGTTGATAGTTATTTTTTGTAGTTCGTTTGTTGCTAACCCTTGATAAACCAATAAACCAAGCATAATATAATTTCTTTGCCTTGCTAAAAAGGTTTGTTCTATTTGGTTGGTTTGTATGCCTCCTAATTTTGGTGCATAGCAAAGGGCTTCAAAGTTTCTTATAAAACTGTGGTAGTAATTATCGTAAAGCTGTGTAAGTTCTTCGGCTGAATAGATTTTGTATAAATGCCTTTTGTGTGTGCCTCTGATTTTTATTAGTGCTGTTGGGTTGCTTGTAACTTCTTCATTTTTGCATAAAAAGGTAAAGTAGTGATTGATTGCTATTAAGCTGTTACGCCTTGTAATATTGTCTTGCTGTTTCTTATTCTGCAAGTGTTCCAAGTATTTTAAAATATCTTTCTTTGTGCAGTTAATCGGTTCTTTTTTATACCACTCTAAAAATAAATTTACATTGCGTAAGTATGCTTTTTGTGTGGTTTTGCTGTGGTTTTTGCTTTCCAAGTAATAAATAAAATCTTCCATAGTTCTGTTTTTTATTCTGCTGTTGTCTTACTTGTAAAGTCTTGTTGTTGTTGATTTTGAGAGTCAGACAATGGGTTTTGGCTTACTGTCTTACTGTCGGTAATAAGGGTATAAAAATATTGTCGGTCTTTCCATTCTCTGTTTAGTTTGCCTTGCTCCCAAAGTGTTTTTAAATACCTTGCTTCTATACATTGGCTTCTGCCTGTTACTGCTGTTATATCATTGCTTAAATACTCTCTGTTTGGTTGCTCTGCTTCTAATTGCAATATGATTTTATAGGTGTGTTCTTCTTTATCGTTTATTCGTATTCTTTTGTAATGCTTTTCAAAAAATGCAGGTGGGTTTTCTTCTTCTTTTGGTTCTGTTGCTTGTATTTTATTTTCTGCTGTTGGTTCTGTTTTTTCGGTTGTTACTTTTTCATTTTGTTTATTGTAGGCTTCCCATATTTTTTGCATTGTGCTTTGTAAATCGGCTTCAATACTGCTTTTTAAGTTGTTCTGTTTATCAAAGTTGGTTAGCTTATAAATAAATCCTCCTCTGTGTTTATTGCCCCCTGCAACTTGTATGTAAGAGAATAAAACCAACTCTTGTAAATACCTTGCTAATGTTCTTGGGTGTATGGCTTTTGCTTTGCGTAAGTCAAGCTGTGTAAATTGTTGCGTTTTTGCTTGTTCTAAAAATGTGGTAAGCCAATTATAAAAACCTCTTGCAGGTGTGCTTAACTCGTCTGCTCTTCTAAAAAGATTATTCTTTAAAAAGTTAAAAGCAAGTTCAATATCTGTTGGGTGTGTAATTATAAAAAGTTCGCCTGTTTCTTTGTTTACTTCTTGCTCTCTTTGGTATTGAAAAAAGTAGGTAATAACTTCTATAAAGTTGAGCAATAATAAAAGTGATTTTCTTGGATAACTTACTTCATCAGGTAAATTTATAAGTGTTGCAAAAGGGTTGATAATACTCACATTTTGAAGCGTTGCTATTACACATTTTAAAAGCTGTTGTGTTTGTTCTACTTCTTCATTTTTTATTAGTCCAGCCCTACACATTTTTTGATATTCCATTACTAAAATATCTTGGTTGTGTGTGTGGTTTAAATGCAAACACAAAAAGGGTAAACTAATTTCTTCAAAATTTTTATCGCTATAAGCACAAGCCAATAAACAGAGTTTTGCAACCACTTCAAAAGTGGTGCTGTGCAACATTCCGTCTTTGTCTTTGGTGGCTCTTGTGTTTACTAATCTTCCTTGACTTTGCAAGGTTGATAAAGGCGATAACATTTGTGTTGTCCATTCTAAATCTTCAATCAGTAGTGCTTTATCCTGTATCATTGAACTGTCAAAATAGTAAAGTGCATTTGCAGATATTTTTGTGTGGAAGCTGTAAGAATTTGGAGGCATACACTCACTTAACTTTTGCAGAATGTAGCTTTTGCCAATTCCACTTTTAGCCAAACACAAAACAGAAAAAGGGTTGCTGAACTTATACGAAGCCAACGCCAAAAAAAGTATAACTGCATTTTCATCTTCGCCTAAAATTCCTGTGGTGTTTAAGTTTTTAATCAGTTCGGCTAATAAATTTTTGTGCTTTAAAAATGCAGTTGCTTTTTTGCGTTGGTCTTCGCTAAGTTCAAATTGTGGCGTTCTGTTTTTCCCTGCAAATTTTAATTCTTGTAGCCTGTAATCTTCAAGCTGTAAAGTCAAGCTGTGTATTGCTTTTGATACTTCAATAAGTTTTAGTTCCCATTTATCGCAAAGTGTTCTTTGCAGTTTTTCTGTTTGGTTGTCGTTGTATAAATCTAATGTGGTTCGGTGTGGTGGATAGTTTGAATGTGTTATTCTCAAAGTGCAAACCATTCTTTCAATTTGGTTCATATCCACACCGCCTAAAATATCTATCGTTAAAAAGCCGTCTTTGTAGGTTATAAAATGGCTGTTTGTTATCTGTAAATTTTGCATATCTCTATTGCTTTTTTAATGAATAAATCATACAAAAAACGAAAGAGTAAAAATGAAATCCTAAAAAGATTATTAACACGAAGCGAAAGAGTAAAAAGGCTAAAACCCCCATTCCATAAGGCTTTTAAGGCAGGAGGCGAACACACAAAACCAAACCAAAACCAAACCACTACAAATAAAAAAGAAGAACCAAAAGAAGCCAAAACAGAACCCAAAAAACAAACCGAACCACCACCACAAAAAATAAAAATGAAGTCAAAAAAACAGCCTCTAAAATCCAAAATATAAAACAAAACCGACTGCCAACGGCAGACGAAAAAAGGGGCAAAAAGAAAAAGAAAAAAGGGGCAAAAAATTGGAGTGCCAAAGGCACGACAAAAAAAGAAAAGGGCAAAAAATAATTGCGACCTGTCGCAATAAAAAAAACACAGCACAGCGAAGCTGTGAAGAAAAAAGGGGCAAAAAAATAAGACTGTGGCAACGCCACACCACTAATAAAATAAAGTCTTTTACAGCTTCGCTGTAAAACTCAAAAAGAAAAAAGGGGCAAAAAATTTACAGCTTTGCTGTAAAATAAAATGTCTGTAATGCTTGTAAATATCGGCTTAAATGTCGCAACACAAAAAGCATAAAAACAAACCGACTGCCAACGGCAGACGAAAAAGGGGCAAAAAAGAAAAAGAAAAAGAAAAAAGGGGGCAAAAAAATTGAGTGGCTAAAAGCCACGACAATAAACCATTACAGCAAAGCTGTAAAAAAGAAACAAAAAATTAACGCTAAAAATCAAATCAAAAAAAGCAGAGCAGAATAAAAAAAGTGTGGCGTAAGCACATAGCAATAGCCACAAATTTTGTGGCTTGCTGTGGGGGAAGCTGTGCAGTTTTTAACTGCACTTGCTATGTGCTTTTTGTGCTTGTAGCTTGGCTTGTAAGCATTTTTTAAAATTTTAAAAATAAAAAAATGCCAAGCCAAACTAACAAGCACAATACACAGCAACCTATTTACCTTAAATCAAAATAAATAGGTTGCTGTGTCGCCACACTTTTTTTAAGAGCCGAGCCATTAAAAAATCATTCCACCAAAAACAAAAAAAATAAAACGACTGCCAACGGCAGACGAAAAAGGGGCAAAAAAAGAAAAAGAAAAAAGGGGCAAAAAAAAATTGTGTTGCCTTGCAACACACCACAAAAAATAAAATGATTACAAGCCCAATAGAGCCACCAAATACAAAAATAAAACAACAACCACCAACCAAAATAAAACCCAAAAACCGACACAAAACCAACGAAAAACAAACCCAAAAAAACCACTACACTAGCACCAAAAACCAAACAAAAACAAAATCGCCTCCTGCCTTAAAAGCCTTATGGAATGGGGGTTTTAAAGGGGGAAGAAGAAAAATAAAAAAAGAAGCCCAAAGCCCTGCACAGCAAGGGTTTGAGAGCAAAAATGTAATTGTGGAAAACTTTTTTAAAAGCAAGGGTTTTAACGACTGAAAACCGACAAAATGAACACTAAAAATGGAAAATAAGAGAAGAAAATTAAATGGTGTGGCGAAGCCACTTGTATTTTTTTTGCCCCTTTTTTTAATACGCCAAAGGCGTATTTGGATTTTTCTTTTTGCCCCCTTTTTTTGCCCTGCGAAGCAGGGCAGGGAATGAAAAAAGCCACTCAAAGAATGGCTTTAAATTAGTTTACCAATTTGCTTTGAATTGAAAATATTCAGGTGGTAGTTTTCGCTTGATATAAATTTCTGTTGAGTAGTCTGTGGCATTTAATCCTTTTCTATCATCTCTTTTTACATACAAAGTATCGCCACTAAATGTTAGTGTACCTGTTATTTTTCCTGTGTGTTGGCGTTGGTCTATTCCTGCAAAAAAATCATATCGCATTTTGCTGTTTTCTGCATAATAAACACCTCTATATCCTGCGTAATTTGGGTCAAAATATTTTACATCTAAATTTTTATCTTTATTGATAGTAAACCTATTAAATAAACCATTTGGATAAAACTTAAAAACTCGGTAAAGGTTATTATTTTCAATATGATTATCTAATCTTGTTAAAATATTATAGCGTATATCAAATTCTTCATAAACTATACCTGTATCTACAACATTAAGTAATGCTGTATTAAACTTTGATTTATTTTTATAAACATCATTACTTTTTGGAACATCTGTAACCTTATCAAGCAATGTATAAACTTTCATATTGCAAGAAATTAGCACCAATGATATTGATACAATCAATATTTTTTTGTGTATTGAAAATATCTTAATCATAAAGCGTAAATCTTGGTGATGAAATTGGTCTAAATGGATTTGGTGTACTTATTTGATAAAACGGAGTAACCGATTTGCTCAATGTTTGAAAGCCAGGTTGTGGGCTTAATGTATGATGTGCAAATATATCTTGTATTGGGTGGCGTACATATCTATCCGAAGTTATCCCAATCATTGCTTGACCATAGCCTGCATATAATGCTCCCATTCTGTAAGGTGTACCTTCTTCTTTCACAAAACCGTGTGGCATCTTTACACCAAAATTTCCAGTTTTTGCACCTTCTGCCATTTTTGTTTTATCGTCTGAATAATCCTTCCTAAATCCAGTAAACAAATTAAATCCTGCCGAAAAATCGCCTACGCCTATTCTTGCTGCTGCTGTTCTGTAACTATCGTTACCATCTGATAAACCTAATTTTGGGAATGGTGTACCATCGTTTTCATACGAACCACTAAAACTACCAGCTCTAAAATTTAGTATTCCTGTACGCTGTTTAAACTCCGCCATTCCACCTAAACCTCTAAATACATTTGTTCCTAAACTTACTCCTAATTTTCCATCGTCATAACCAGCCATTGCAGAGCCTCTTAACTCTGTGCCTGATTTTCCTGTGTTCATAAACGAACTAAATTGGGTTACTCCAATACCTGCCGAAAGGCTAAAATCTCCAATATTTTGCGTGACAGATAATTTAAAACTTACACCCTTGTTATGGCTTCCAAATTTAATTCCAATACTTGCATTTACTTGTGGTGGTGGACAGGTGGCACAATCACCATTAGGGTCGCTATTTTTTATTGGGTTATCTTCATTAGTAGCGTAAGGACTTATTGAAGGGTCAACAACAGGGTCGGTATTCCATCTAATTCCTAACCTTGTACTATATTCCCAAAACTTAGCTGTGGTGTGGTTTCCAGCCCCTGCAATCTCGTCTGTTTTTTCTTGTGAGTTGTATGAGTAACGATA
>JBJXGJ010000020.1:0-21215 GCA_046153805.1 Ferruginibacter sp.
CGATCTAGGAATGCTCAGAAATATGATTTTTCTACTTATGCAAAATGGACGCAGAGTCTAGGATTGAATCTTCAAACATTTGTAGATATGCAAATTAGAAATATCAATTATACAATAAACGGATTCAGAGACAATCCCGGATTATTAATTAACAAAGATTATTTCTTTTTTAACCCAAAAGCAGGTTTAACTTTTACTAAAAATAATTACAAAATTTATGGCTCCTATGGCCGTGCAGTAAAAGAACCTAACAGAAATGATTTTGAAGCAGCAGTAACATCGTTGCCTAAACCTGAAAAGTTAAATGATATAGAAACTGGAGCAGAATTTAGTAAGGGCAATTTAAAACTTGGAGCGAACTTTTATTACATGTTTTACAAAGACCAACTGGTACTTACCGGTAAAATAAATGATGTAGGTGCTTATACAAGAACAAATATTCCCACAAGTTACCGTGCAGGTGTAGAATTGTTTGGCAGTGCGGTACTAAGTAAAACTTTCTCAATAAATGGGAATATAACTTTCAGTAAAAACAAGATAAAAAACTTTACAGAATTTTACGATGACTATGATAATGGTGGGCAGGGATCTAAATTTTACAAAGAATCCGATATTTCTTTTTCACCGAACATCATCAGTTCTCTTTCTTTAAATATCATTCCAACAAAAAATATGCTATTAACGCTCACCGGTAAATATGTAGATGAACAGTTCCTTGATAATACTTCCAACAAAAACCGTCGGTTAAAGGATTACTACACACAGGATGTAAGACTATCTTATTCTTTAAAAGGAAAAAGCATTAGTGAAGTAAACTTTTTTGTGCAGGCAATAAATATTTTTTCTAAAAATTACGAACCCAACGGCTATACCTTCAGCTATGTTTCGGGAGGAAAATTAACCACAGAAAATTTTTATTACCCAATGGCTCCAGCAAATTTTGTTGTTGGGGTAAATATTATTCCTAGTCTTTCAAAAAAGAAATAAGCTCTATAAAAAAAGGCAACCCTAATTGAAACGGTTGCCTTTTTTTTAAACTCGAATTAATTTTAAATACTCTGCCAAGCTAACATGCCCCCATCTAAATTTACAACATTGGTAAAACCGATTGTTTCCAACATCATAGCGGCCTGCATACTACGTTTGCCACTTCGGCAATAGCAAATAATCTCTTCATTTCTTAAATTTTCAATTTCATCTGTCTGCATGACCATTACCTGGCCAAGAGGAATAAAAACGCCTCCAATATTAAATTCCAGTCTTTCAGCAGGTTCTCTTACATCAAGCAAATGCACCGACTCATTGTTTGCAATTCTTTCTTTTAAAGTTGCTACAGATATGTTCGTCATGGTTCTTGGTTTATCGTTGTTGAGTCAGTTAAATACCTCATTTCTTTTGAAACCCATATATCCATTATCTGCCCCGACCTTATGTAGACTGGCCTTTTATCTTCAGTAAGTTGGGGAGGATATTGTTTATAAACAAATGCAGTTAAAGTATCGGACACTCCAGGGTCTACAACGGTAGATGCAAGCATAATTCCGTTTTGCTCCAATACCAACTTTGCTTCCCCGTAAGTTAAACCTAAAAGGGAAGGTACAGGCACTTCTTCAATTGACAGACCACCGCCAATCACTATGTCTACTCGGCTGCCCCAAGGCAATTTGCTGCCAGATGTAATGACTGTGCCATTGTAACGTTGCTCTAAAATGGAGCCCATCATAAAGTCAGGCTTGTAAGTTGTATCGCCAACAACTAAATGGCTTCTTCGTAAAATCTCCAACGCATACCCTAGGGATTTGCCCTGTAATGCAGGCATATCAATCATAGGTAATGTACTTCTGTTTATGGTGAGCAGCACTACACGATTTACTTTTACCGTACTGTTAGGTTCAGGAAATTGCTTTAAAACAATACCCATTTTTGCTGTGTCGGTATAAACCGAATCCTGTATCATTACTTCAAATCCTTTGCTTTTCAACAGTTTCATAGCTTCATTCGTGGTTTTTGCGGTAACAGAAGGCACGGTTAAATATTCTCCATGCTTAGTAATACCACCCAACAATTGAAGAAAACCCCATAAAAGTAAAAAGCTTAGTAAAATAATTACGAGTAGGTTCACCCAAAACGGCCTATCTGTGATAAATTTAAACACTTGTGGTTGTTTTTAGTTTTTCAAGAAAGTGCAAGATAACCATCACACAAAACATTCTTCTAATAATAAACTATAAAATTCCTTTAAAGTACTATGCATAGCAGCTACCTGCTGTGGTATAATACTCGCTTCACTTTGGCCTGGCACGGTATTTATCTCCAACATATAGGGCAGTTGTTTTTCTTCTTCATAAATAAAATCTATACGCACCACACCTTTGCAATTAAAGACCTTGTATATTTTTTGCGCCGCTTCTTTTATTTGGGTTGATATTTTTTCTGTAGTAAATGCCGGCGTCACTTCTTCGCTTTTGCCTTCGTACTTTGCTTCAAAATCAAAGAAAGCATTTTTTGTAATAATTTCCGTCATAGGCAAGGTAATAATTTTGCCTTGGGTCTTAAAAACGCCGATTGTGAATTCTCGCCCTTTGATAAATTCCTCAACAAGCACCTGCTCATCTTCATCAAAAGCTTTTTGCAAAGCAGGGTGCATATCTTCTGCATTATTTACTTTGCTCATTCCTATGCTGCTGCCACCGTTGTTTGGTTTTACAAATACGGGTAAAGAAAGCTGGTTCAAAATCGCAGCCGCATCTACACCATCCTTTTTAAAAAGATGAACAGATCTTGCAACATTTATACCTGCAAAAGCAGCAACAGCAACCGTGTATCGTTTATTAAAAGTAAGTGCTGATGTGGCGGCGTCGCAAGATGTATAAGGAATACCAAGGCAGTCAAAATAGCCCTGTAGCTTTCCATCTTCGCCAGGCGTACCATGCAACCCTACAAGTACCGCATCAAAAGTAATATGTTGCTCATTCAAGGATATGGAAAAATCATTTTTGTCGACGAATATTTTCTCTCCTGCTGGTGAAATGTAAAACCATCCATCGGGATGAATATCTATCAGGTAACAATCCCATTTAACCGCATCGATATTGTTCTGCATTGTTGCCGCACTTTTATAGGAAATAACCGATTCGCCTGAATAACCACCTGTAATTAATGCAATTTTTCTAATCATGATTTAATTGTTTTTGCTTCTTCAGCAGACAATATTTTACGTCTCTTTCAAAAGATTATTCTTCTGCTCCAATACCCTCATTATTACTCTGTAAGACGAATTTCCATTTTCCATCCGGCTGCTTTTTCCAAATGCTTACGTAAGTTCCGTATAGGACTGTATCTATAACAGATGGTTTTATTTGGTAAACGCCATAAGTGTATCCCAATTCGCCCGAAACCGCTACTTCTGCATATGAGGGCTTCCACAACATTGTATAACCTGTATCTTTCACAGCAATAATATAATCAACTGCATCTGCGCCGGCTATTGGCAACACATCAGGTCGTAATAAAACGCCGTTGCTATCTATGTTTTCCAGAAAAGCTTCTTTTAAACCCTTTTGCTCACTAAGCACCGCAAAATCTGCATCAGCTTTAAGCAACGCGGCATTCTTTTCACCGTTTGATTCGCTGTTGTTTTTCTTGTTGGAGTTGCACGCAGCGATTGTAACAGCTGCAACAGTTAAAAACAGCATTATCGTATATTTAGCCATAAAGCAATGTAATAAAATTGTAAAAGGTACAGATACAAAAAGGCGAAAGCATATAAATGCTTTCGCATTTTGCGTTCAAACATTTAAATATGCAAATGATTTTTTTTCTCCATTAACTGTTCTACTGTTTCTCTGTAATCGTCATCAGGTACGCAACAGTCTACCGGGCAAACTGCGGCGCATTGGGGCTCTTCGTGAAAACCCTGACACTCTGTACATTTATTGGGTACAATGTAATACGTATCTGCCGCAACCGGTGCGTTTCTTGTGTCAGCATCTATAGTAGTTCCGTTCATTAAAGTGAAACTCCCTTTAATGGTAGTACCATCAGCAATTGCCCACTCTACCCCACCTTCGTATATAGCGTTGTTTGGACACTCGGGCTCACAAGCCCCGCAGTTTATACATTCATCTGTTATTTTGATTGCCATCGTTGTAAATTTGTTGCAATTTAATAATAACCTTATGAACGTACAAGAAAGAATTAATTTAATGGTAAAAGCCGGAGAATATTTAATGGCAGACAACCAAGAATGGCAGGAAATAAAGCAACAGGCGTTCTACAAAAACGGATGGTTCACAACAGATTTTATTCAACACGCTGCCAAAACGATTGCCCAAAATTTTCTCTCAAAAGAAGCATTGGAAAAATGGGTGGCTTATTATCACATTGATGACAATATGACTCCTAAAAATATTGGGATCGTTATGGCAGGAAATATACCAATGGTAGGCTTTCATGATATGCTTTGTGTGTTTATTAGCGGGCATTACCAAACCATAAAATTATCTTCAAAAGATGATGTATTATTAAAACATTTGGCGAGGTTTTTATACAGCATAGATAATGAAATTCAAAATTATATTTCCTTTGCAGAAATGTTGAAAGGGTGCGACGCCTACATAGCAACGGGTGGTAACAGCGCCGCAAAATCATTTACAGAATATTTTGGTAAATACCCAAACATCATCCGAAAAAACAGAACTTCAGTAGCGATACTTACCGGTACTGAAACAGACGAACAATTAAAATTACTTGCACATGATATACATTTATATTTCGGGCTTGGCTGCAGAAATGTCACTAAACTTTATGTGCCTGAAGAGTACAATTTCGAGGGGTTACTAAAATCTTTTGAGGATTACAAATATTTTGGAGAACACCATAAATATCGGAATAATTATGACTACAACCTCTCTATCATTTTATTAAACAATGTTTATTATATGACCAATGAGGCAACAATTCTTACAGAAAACACGCAGTTATTTTCGCCCATAAGCCAGCTATACTTTGAGTACTACAACAACCTGGAAAATATGGTCGAACAATTAAAAAATAATAACGATGTACAGTGTATAACAGGAAATAATTTTGTATCTTTTGGCAAGGCACAAACACCTGACCTTTTTACCTACGCAGATGGAGAAGATACGATGCAATTTTTGCTTACACTGTCATGTACGAAGGTCTTACTAATTAATTGTTAAATAGGTTTACAGGTAAATAACATTTTGTCAGTGTATCGTTACTTTGTTACTGAAGGCATATTTTTTGTCTTACTATTCAAAATAATTTAAACCCATATAAAAATGAAATTTAAACAACTCGCATTTACAGTAGCCGTTAGTGCTCTCACAACCTTGGGTGTGGTTTGGGGTTACGGCAAGTATTTAAAATCTTCTGCTACTTTTGGCGGACAAATAACAGGTGTTGTACCTGCTAATTATGCAACACAAACCGGTTTTAATGATGGTAACGGTCTACCACCGGGCGCAGTAGATTTTACAGCACCCGCACAAGCTGCAACACCTGCAGTGGTGCATATAAAGACAAAGACGAATGCCCGTCAAATTTCTAACAACTTGCCTAAAACACAACAGCGAAATCCGTTTAGTGATTTGTTTGGCGACGACGATATGTGGGAGCAATTTTTTGGCAGAAGAAACAACGTTATTCCTGAGCAAAAAGCTTCGGGTTCCGGGGTGTTAATAAGTGAAGATGGATTTATAGTAACCAACAACCACGTTGTAGCAGCAGCAGACGAAATAAATGTTACTCTGAGCAACAAAAAAACCTACAAAGCAAAAGTAATTGGTACAGACCCCGCTTACGATCTTGCTGTTATAAAAATAGAAGCAGCCGGGTTACCATATTTAATTTATGGCAACTCAGATGAAGTAAAAATAGGGCAATGGGTGTTGGCTATTGGCTATCCTTTAAATTTGGAAACAACGGTAACTGCTGGCATAGTAAGTGCAAAAGCCCGCAGCCTTGGCCTTAATAAAGACAAAACGGGTGTAGCTGGTGTTGAATCTTTCATACAAACAGATGCTGCCGTAAACATGGGCAACAGCGGAGGAGCTTTGGTAAATACTGACGGCAAAATTGTTGGAATTAATTCTGCCATCGCATCCCCTACCGGCTTTTATTCAGGCTACTCTTATGCAATACCGGTAAACATTGTGAAGAAAGTAGTTGACGACATTATAAAATTTGGAACTGTGCAACGGGCTTATATCGGCATTGCCTATACAACACCAAGTGATTTGAGTGAGGAAATAAAAAAACAACAGGGAATCCCTGTAGATGCGGAAGGAATTTATGTAACAGAAGTACCGAAAGATGGTGGAGCTTTTGCAGCAGGAATTAAAAAAGGAGATATGATCACTAAGGTGAACAATATTGCAGTAAATAGTGGTGCAGAGATGCAAGAGCAAGTGAGCAGGTACAAGCCGGGAGATAAAATAACGCTTACCTATTTACGAGATCGCAAGGAAACAACAAGCAACATAACACTTAAAAACAAAGCGGGAAATTACGATGTTGTAAAAAGTGAAATTGCTGCCGATAAATTAGGTGCAGAACTCGTTACCCTTGATGCAAGAAAAGCAAAAGAGTATGGCATTGCAGGCGGTGTTATTGTGAAAAAAATTAAGACCGATGGCGCTATTGATAAGCAAAGCAGAATGAAGGACGGTTTTATCATTTTAAAAATAAACAACAAACCCGTTAGTTCTGTAGATGAATTAAAAGTGACTGTTGGCAAAGAAAAAGATATCACGGTAAGTGGCTTTTACCCCGGTTATGATGGATTGTACGAATATCCATTTTCATTGGAAGATGAATGATAGCAAAAAGCTAAAAAGCCTTTGAATTATTTCAGAGGCTTTTTAATTTTTATGATTTAAAAAGCAGGAGAGTTTATACTATCTTATTTTTTATAATAAGCAAAAACTACCTGCTTTTTTTTCAAAATTGTTTTCAAATGCTAATTCCTTGTCCCTAAAAACATTTCTGTATTTGCCTGTCGGAATATTTGATACAATATTTTCTTCTTCATTTTTTTTGATGAAGTTAATAATACACAAAACAACATCTTCTTCCTTTCCAATTTGAAAACAACATACATTTTTAGTTACCAGCATTTCATTAATCGAAATATTGACAGTTTTTAAATTTACGAAAACAGGATTCCATTTTAGCAGTTCGAGCATTGCCTTATAAAAATTTGCAGTAGTATATTGCCTGTCCACGCAATCTCATCTTTTTCAAAAAACTGGAGCCTTTTTTTATTAGGAAGCTCCCGCCCTCCATAAATTAATGGAATGCCAGCATAGATAGTGGAAAATATGGCCAACACCTCTGCAAAAATGTCAAATTTTTCATATTCAGATCCGTTCCACGAATTTTCATCATGGTTGCTTGTAAAAAATAACCTCAGTGCATTTTCGTCAAAATCAGTTTCTTATTATTGCGGTCCATTTACACAATCAGTTAATGTTTTTTCGCCATTTATAAATTGCCGGGTGTTATGTATCCATTTTCCAGTATAGGAAATATCAAAAACTACTTCGTAATTTGACTCGTCGGTTTTTGCAAACCGGATTAGATTTTTTTTAACGGTGATGACAGCTATTTTGCCTTTACCCAAAAGTGCAGTGGCGTAAGGTGAGCAAGGTTAGTACGAAACCTGTATATGTCAAAAACGTCTATGCAATACAGCATCGCATCAATCATGGCTGCCTGTTCATCTTCATTGCTGTGGTGTATTTGCATAAAATCATCCCAATCGTATGGAGTCAAAAAATTACCAGCTGTATCTTTCACAAAAAATTCAGGGTTGGTTTGTGTGTATATATTATCCCACGAAGTATGGTTGGCCACCCAGTCTGAAAAATTTTCATACCAAGGGAGTGTACCAGCAATACCAAATCTTTAAAATCGTTTTCGGTAACAAATTCCTCGTTAATGCCTTTGTGTTTTTGTATGCAATAATAACTATCCAAAATGCCTTTTCGCTTTATAATTCCAATCGGGTGAATGGGCACTATTCATAAAATTTGCAAGCCCGTTTTCTTTAACCTTAGCATGTGAGCAGAAAATGCTTAAAAAGACTCTTCTTTTGTATACTGACGTATGTTTACCCCATACATATATTGCTGTTTCGCAAAAAAGTGGGCTGTGAGAATAAGCTTGCTGGCAAAGTACTTTTATTTAAGTTTTTCCAATTTACGGCATGACATATTTAAAATCAATTTATCTTAAAACGTACCTTTGTGTTTAACTTTTTATATGAAGCAGTTTACTATTCCTTTTACATACCGGAGTCCTCTAATTACCGCCATAAAAAATAAACGGCAAGGTTTAGATAAAATGAAAAAGGACTTTACGCCAACGCTTCTTGATTTTGGCGACGTAAAAATTTATTTGGCCAGGCATTTTGGATTTTGTTATGGAGTAGAAAACGCCATAGAAATTGCTTTTAAAACAATAGAAGAAAACCCTGGTAGGCGAATTTTTTTGCTGAGCGAAATGATTCACAACCCGCAGGTAAATGCTGACCTGCAACAAAGAGGTGTAACTTTTTTGCAAGATACAAAAGGCAATATGCTCATTCCTTTTGAAGAACTTACACCCGATGACGTCGTTATTATTCCTGCCTTTGGCACGACTTTGCTAATTGAAGAAAAGATAAATGCTATTGGAATTTCCACAAAAAAATACAACACAACCTGCCCCTTTGTTGAAAAGGTTTGGAACCGTGGAGACCAGATAGCTAAAAAAAATTATGCTGTTGTAGTACATGGCAAACCCACGCATGAAGAAACACGGGCAACCTTTTCGCATGCAGCAAACGTAACCCCTACTGTTATTGTAAACGATATGAAAGAGGCTATTGAGCTGAGCAAATACATCACCGGCGAAAAAGAAACAGTTCTTTTTTACGAAGAATTTGCAGGGCGTTTTTCAGAGGGATTTAACCCAGAAAAAGATTTGCAGCGCATTGGTGTTATTAATCAAACGACCATGCTCGCAAGCGATACACAGGCTATTGCAGATTTTTTAAAAAAGGAAATGATATTCAAATACCAGCTTACAGAAAACAATATTGCAGAGAGATTCGCAGATACACGAGATACTCTCTGCTACGCCACAAACGACAACCAATCTTCTATTTATAGTTTGCTGGAGCAGGAAGCAGATTTTGCCATTGTTGTAGGAGGCTACAACAGCAGCAACACCTCTCACCTTGTAGAATTGTGTGAAGAAAAGCTCACTACTTTTTTTATAAATGGTGCAGACAAAATTACGGCAAATAACAGTATTTTTCATTACAATTTACATACACACGAGGAAGCCGCCACAACAGATTTCTTACCACTACAACAGCCTGTAAAAATTTTAATAAGTAGTGGCGCAAGCTGTCCTGATGCCATGGTGGAAGCCGTTATAGAAAAAATTGCTGCAATGAAAAACTGCACTGAGAAACTACAGGTGCTAAAAAATGAGATGCTTGGGTTAAATTAATGTATTGGTTTTTTTACCAGCGTTAATGCAATTTCCAATTGCTCCTCCATATCAATATTAGTATTATCTAACACAACTGCGTCTTCTGCTTTTCTTAGTGGGCTTACTTCCCTGTTTGAGTCGATGTAATCACGCATTTCCAGGTTGTGTTTTACATCTTCTAAAACAATATTGGGATTTTTTTCATACATCTCTTTAAACCTGCGCTCTACTCTGGTAGCAATGTCTGCCGTCATAAATATCTTTAATTCTGCATCAGGAAACACAGTTGTTCCAATATCTCTCCCATCCATAACAATCGCTTTTTTTGTACCCATTTTTTGTTGTTGTGCAACAGCAAATGCTCGTACAGATACAATGGAAGCTATATCACTTACTTTATCAGCAATAATAAGATCCCGTATGAGGTATTCGACATTTTCATCATTCAAAAATATTTCTGATTCTCCCGATTTTTTATTTGTTTCAAAATGCAAATGAATTTCATTTAATGCATTTTTAACTTCCATATCGTCTGTCCAATCTATATGATTTCTTAAAAAATAAAGTGTTATAGCCCGGTACATTGCGCCACTATCTATATAGGTATATCCCAACTGTTTTGCAAGCTGCTTGGCAAGGGTACTCTTGCCGCAAGATGACCACCCATCTATCGTAATGGTTATTTTTTTAGCCATAGTGCAAAAGTGAAGGAATTTTATTGGGCAGCAAAATATGAAATCCAAAAAAACGATCTGAAAAATCACCATTTTTAGTGAAGCCCAAATAAGTGACGAACTATTCTATTACCAAAAAAAATGACCAACTGACATAGAATTATTTTCAATAGAAAAAACCCCTTCAAAATAAATTGAACGGGTTTTTTCTATTTTAAACCTGCTTAAGCTTCGCTTTTCTTTTCTTTCTTCTTAGTCTCTTCTTTGTCTTTCTTTTTAAATATTACTTTCTGAGCGTCTAGATCAAGCTCTGCTACCAAAACGTCGCCTGCTTTAATGTTCATATTTAGAATTTCCTCAGCTAAAGGGTCTTCCAAATATTTTTGAATGGCTCTGTGCAAAGGCCTTGCACCAAACTGGCTGTCGTACCCTTTGTCTGCAACAAAATCTTTCGCTTCGGGAGTAAGTTCCATTGAAAAACCAAGGTTGTTCAAACGCTTCATAACACCCTTCATTAAAATATCTATTATTTCGAAGATATCTTCTTTTGTAAGCGAGTTAAAAATAACCACATCATCTATCCTGTTCAAAAACTCAGGACTAAAAGTACGCTTCAACGCTTTTTCGATAACAGCCTTGTTGTTTTCTTCTGAATTTTCTACTCTGTTAGCCGTTGCAAAACCCACGCCTTCGCCAAAATCCTTTAACTGACGTGCACCTATGTTAGATGTCATTATAATCATCGTATTCTTGAAATCTACTTTTCTGCCAAGACCATCGGTAAGCATACCATCATCTAACACCTGCAATAAAATATTGTAAATATCTGGATGCGCTTTTTCAATTTCGTCGAGAAGAATCACGCTGTATGGCTTGCGGCGCACACGTTCTGTTAGCTGACCACCTTCTTCATAACCCACATAACCCGGAGGCGCTCCTATTAACCTGCTCACTGTAAATTTTTCCATGTACTCACTCATATCTATACGAATAAGTGCATCTTCACTATCAAACATCTGGCGGGCAAGTGTACGAGCTAATTCTGTTTTACCAACACCAGTAGGACCAAGAAATATAAATGTACCAATTGGCTTTTTAGGATCTTTCAACCCCACTCTGTTACGCTGAATGGCTTTTACAACTTTACTAATTGCTTCCTTTTGTCCCACAACAGCTCCCTTTAAATCTTCACCCATGCTCCGAAGTTTGTCAGTTTCTGCCTGTACCATTCTTTTTACAGGTATGCCAGTCATCATGTGTATTACTTCGGCAATATCTTCCTCCTCTATTGGAAAACGTTTGTTCTTACTGTCTTCTTCCCAATCAGTTTTTGCTTTCTCCAGTTCGTCCTGTAATTTTTTCTCGGTATCTCTCAAAGACGCAGCTTCTTCAAATTTCTGGCTTTTTACAACCTTATTTTTCTCAATCTTTATGTCTTCAATCTTTTTCTCAAGTTCAATAATACTTTCAGGAACGTTAATGTTCTTAATGTGCTTTCTTGCACCTACTTCATCCAATACATCAATCGCTTTATCTGGCAATAAACGATCAGTCATGTAACGATCGCTCAATTTTACACATGCTTCAATTGCTTCCTGGCTATAGGTTACATTGTGATAGTCTTCGTATTTACTTTTAATATTTGTAAGTATTTCTATTGCCTCGTCTACACTTGGTTGCTCTACCAATACTTTTTGAAAACGACGATCCAGCGCACCATCTTTTTCTATATGCTGGCGGTACTCATCCAAAGTTGTAGCACCAATACATTGCAACTCGCCACGTGCCAACGCGGGTTTAAAAATATTACTTGCATCTAAACTGCCACTTGCACCACCTGCTCCAACAATCGTATGTATTTCATCAATAAATAAAATTACATCCTTGTTTTTTTCAAGCTCGTTCATAATGGCTTTCATGCGCTCTTCAAATTGGCCGCGGTATTTTGTACCTGCTACCAAGGCGGCAAGGTCAAGGCTGATAACTCTTTTATCAAACAAAACACGGCTCACTTTTCTTTGAACAATGCGCAGCGCAAGTCCCTCAACAATGGCTGTTTTACCCACACCCGGCTCACCAATAAGTATAGGGTTGTTTTTCTTTCTGCGGGATAATATTTGAGATACCCTTTCTATTTCGTTTTCACGACCTACTATCGGATCCAATGATCCACTTTCTGCAAGGCGGGTGATATCTCTACCAAAATTATCTAATACAGGCGTTTTTGTTTTAGGCAAATTTGCCGCACCCGATTTCAATGGCTTTTGTGCACCAAACTTTTTACTGTCATCATCAAAATCATCGTCATCATTAAACTCGGCCCTCGGCAAATCACTTGATACAAACCCAAGTTCGGTTTTAAAAATATCATAATCTACATCAAACTGGTTAATGATTTGCGTGGCAATATTTTCTTTATTTTTTAAAATTGAAAGCATAAGATGCTCACTTTCTACATTGGCGCTTTTTACTGCCTTTGCCTCTAAAACTGTTATGCGAATAACTTTTTCTGCTTGCTTTGTAAGTGGCAAAGAATTTATATTGGCAATGTTTTTTCCTGTTTTATCTTTTACGGCAAGTTCTATTTCTTTGCGCAATTCATATACATCTACATTAAGAGTTTTAAGAATTTTTACGGCGGTGTTTTCACCGTCTCGTATCAATCCTAAAACCAAATGTTCTGTACCTATGAAATCGTTTCCAAGCCTTAGCGCTTCTTCTCTGCTGTAAGAAATTATCTCTTTTACTTGTGTGCTAAAATTATTATCCATGCCGATGCGGTTTTACTATACAATGTTAACGAAAAATGAAGCGGTTAAGTGCTAAAGAAATCAAAATGTTGATATGTGTACAAGATATTTGTACAGTAATAGGAAAAAAAAGAACACATATTTAAAGATCGGATTATTCCATATCTTAGACTATTAATCGCACTGGATGAAACTCAAAATAGATACCAAAGAAAAATTTACTGTTTTAACGCCAGAAGAACCTATTATTTCTGCTAATATGACAGAAGAAATAAGAAATATCTGTGCTTATGCCAGTTCTCCCGTTCCGCATCTCGTTATAAATATGAAAATGGTAAACGAAATAGATAAAGCTGCTGCCGAACAATTGGCACAACTCCAGCAACTGTTTTATGAAAAGGATTGTTCGCTCGTAATGTGTGAGCTACAACCTGCGGTAGAGGCTGTTTTTGAGCAAAAAGAACTCACTGAAGTAATGAATATTACACCAACAGAAACTGAAGCCTGGGATATTGTACAAATGGAAGAAATTGAAAGAGAATTGCTGAATGATTTTGATGAAGAAGAAAATTAGTTTAGAGATGCAGCCTTTTTAATTGTTTCACAGTCTTGGAGTAAAATCCTCAATTTTTTTTAATTTGCTTGCACTTACTATTTTAGGAAATAATTCTGCCATACCTGCGCACGGGCGTAATCCCACTGCTCAAGTTTTACAAACCAACGACGAAAATTATTTGATAGACTGTGGGGAGGGTACACAAAACCAGCTGACTAAATACAAAATAAAAAGAAGCAGAATTAATAAAATATTTATTTCGCATCTACATGGCGATCATTATTTTGGATTGATAGGATTACTCACCAGTATGGGATTGCTTGGGCGCACAAATGATTTGCATGTATATGCCCCGGCATTGCTACAACAGATTATACAGTTACATTTAGATGCAGCAAATACCACTTTAGCTTATACTCTCTATTTTCATGCAATTACTGACGAAGGCGAAATTGCAAATGATAGGAAACTGACGGTAACTGCTTTTAAAGTACGGCACCGGATAGAATGTTTCGGTTTTTTATTTAGAGAAAAAAAGAACCCAAGGAGCATTGACTCAGAAAGGGCAAAGGCTTACGAAATACCCGAAGCATACTACGGAGAATTACAAAAAGGTAAAGACTATATTACTAAAAAAGGAACCATTATTGCAAACGAAGATGTAACAGATGCCACGCCTCCAGCGAGAAGTTATGCATATTGTGCAGATACTATTTATGACGAAACGATTGCAGAAAAAATAAAAGCTGCAGATTTGGTTTACCACGAAACGACTTATTTAAAAGACCTTGAAGAACGTGCTGCGGCAAGGTTTCATTGCACTACTGTGCAGGCAGGAAATATTGCAAAACTTGCCGGGGTAAAGAAACTCATCATTGGCCATTTCTCTTCAAAATATGAAGAACTGGATGAATTTTTAACTGAAACAAAAAGTGTTTTTGAAAATACAGAGATAGCGCACGAAGGTGCATGTTTTAAAATTTAATCTGCCGTTTTAATAATAAAATTATTACCATTCGCCAACAACCATTTGTAAGCTTCGGTAAAATAATCAGTTTCAAGGTCAAGAGAAAACTGCTGTAGTTTGTATAAAATAATAGAAGAATTTAGAGCTAAATGTGTTGCAAGTTTATCTGTAAAAACATCATCACTTTCTGCATTCGCTACATACAGGTACATCTTACCGGTGATTCCCTTTGACGATGCTTTTAGACCTGTTAATAAAGAATCATCAGCTTGATAGCTGTTAAAAAAAAGGGCTGTTTTATTTATTTTTATTTTGCTACCCGCTGCAGAAAGCAACGCAACAATTGCGAAATCATTCATTCCCGCAACTATATTATTATCATTCGGAAGCTGTTTATATTTTTTTTGAATATCCTGTAAAATCGCTCCTCCAAATTCTTCAGCATACATTTTTAGTTTATTACTAAGCACACTATCGTAAAAATTATAAAAGCTTATTTTAATAACTGGACACAACAAAGATGAAACCGGAGCGAACCGACTGAACAAACTATCAGATTGATTATTGTAAATAGTATCTGCCTTGCTTAGAAAATATAAACAAGCTGTAGCGTTGGTATTTTGCAACCCAAAAATTTCAATTGCCGCTGAAATACCCGTTGCTTCATTTTTCCAGATGTATTTTTCAACGCTGTCTTTTTGCTGAGCGTTCGAGGTGTAAAAAATAAAAAAACTTACTATTATCGTGACGCAAAGCCTCACAATAAACTTGTTGTGGCTAAATATTTTTTAATATCGTTGTGTAAATCTATGCTTAGTGGCACACCTGGTAGTCTCAGTTCGTTTTGAATTAAACCCATTTCAAACAAAAACGCCTTAACACCTGATGGATTATTTTCGGCAAACAACAACTTATAAACTTCCAGCAATTGATTGTTTATTTTTACTGCCTCGGCAAATTCATTTTGTAAAGCGTGGTTTACCATTGAAGTGAATACCTTAGGAAAAGCATTTGCAGCAACGCTAATAACCCCGTCTATACCACAAGCCGTTTCAGGTAATACAAGATCATCATCACCACTGGCAACGAGAAAATGTTCAGGCCTTCCTTTTAATATTTCTATAACCTGTTTTATATCGTTGCCTGCTTCTTTTACGCCCGCAACATTATCTAATTGGGCAAGGCGAAGCGTTGTAGCTGTAGTCATATTTCTACCCGTGCGCCCAGGTACGTTGTACAAAATAACAGGCTTAGGAGATGCTGATGCAATGGCTTTGTAATGCTGGTAAATACCTTCCTGCGATGGTTTGCTATAATAAGGGCTTGCGCTTAAGATGGCAACCGCACCATCTAACGGATAGGTTTGTAAATCTTTTATAACAGAAGCTGTATCGTTACCGCCAACACCAATTACCATTGGCACCCGGCCTGCGATAGATTTTTCTGTAAACAAAATAATTTCCATTTTCTCTTCAGTAGAGAGTACAGGTGTTTCGCCGGTTGTGCCAAGTGTAACAATATAGTTTACCCCATTAGCCACGGTGTAATCTATTAATTTTTCAAGGGCATTATAATCAACTGAAAGATCTTGTGAAAATGGAGTAACGATGGCAACACCTGTGCCAGCTAAAATTTTGCGTAAATTCATTTATATTTTTTTACAAATGTAAATGAAATTAAAATCTCCTTGCTTTGGGCAGAGGGGGAAATAAGAATGAATTGAATATGTTAGCTGTTCAAAATTTTTGAGGAATGTAAATACTTATTGTTTTCGCTATAAATAAAAAGACAGGTACCATTTTTTATCTTATCTATAATGGGCTTACTTAGCTTAGGCGAAACTGCTGGGCAGCCCCAGCTTCTGCCAATATAGCCCCTATTAATTATGAGTTCTTCGTTCACATAAGGTGCGCCATGGATCACAATAGCTCTTTGTTCAGCCTTGTCGTTAATACCGTTTTCCATTCCCTCTAAGTGCATAGAATACCCGTTTTTGCCCATGTAACTGGAAGATGTGGTATAAAAACCAAGGCTGCTTTGGTAGCTCTCTGGCGTATTTGAAAACTCCGTCGCCATTGCGGCGCCGCTACCTTGACCATGCGCAACATAGGTATTAAATAAAATTTTAAAATTTTTAAGATCTATTATGAAAAATCTTTTTCGGGATGAAGGCTCGGAAAAATCTACAATAGATAAAATATTTTCGTTACCAATTTTGCCCTTCTGTTTTAAATACTCATAGCCTCTTATTGCGTAACTAAAAGCCTGTTCAGAAAGGCCGCATAGATTTAATTTTAAACTGTCGTACATTTTTGCCGATGAAAGAACACCGGCATTGGTGGTATCTTTAAAAGCGCTATTTACCTTTTCTTTTACCGAAAAAAGCATGGTGCCTGAAAAAGCAAATGGGAGATGGATCATGAAAGCTGCAACCGCACAAAAGAACAGATATACCTTTTTTACTCTTACTATTTTCATATTAGGGGTTTAAGATTATAAATTAATAAACAGATAAAAGGTATTTGTATTGCCAATAATGACTCATTTAAGTGATGATTCTTTTTTAGTGGTCCGCAAAAGTACAACTACCATTATGTAACAGATGTTAACGGTGGTTAATGAAAACACAAGATTAGAGCATTAAAGTTGCCTGGCGAAAAAATTCATAGAAACCAAATTATTAGATATATCGTTTCTTTAACTTGCTTAAAAAGGGATTGTTAAAATATATTTACGTTTTACTTTTTACTTTTTAATTACTTATTCTTTAAAAATATTAATGACCTTATTAAAAAAAGCCCTGATCATTTTTGCGAGAAAACCTGAACTTGGAAAAGTAAAAACCAGGCTGGCTGCAACTGCAGGGGCAGAAGCTGCATTGGCTGTCTACGAAAAACTTTTGGTTCATACAAGAATGGTGGCAAAAGAAACAGGAATTGATACTTATGTATTTTTAACCGAACCCACGGACGATCATTTTTGGGAAGATTTTTATTGTGAATTGCAAGTTGGTGACACACTTGGAGACCGCATGCAACAAGCGTTTCATTTTTTGTTTTTAAAGAAATACAATGAGTGTGTAATGATTGGCAGCGACTGCCCAGGCCTTTCAACCGAAATTATAAACGGAGCATTTGATGACTTGCAAAAAAATGACGTTGTTATAGGCCCGGCAACAGATGGCGGTTACTATTTATTGGGTATGAAAGAACCGAGCCCTGTACTCTTTCAAAACATAAACTGGAGTACAGAAAAAGTTTTTAGCCAGACCATACAAGCTATAAAACTACAAAAACTTTCGTACGCCGAGGGAGTAACACTAAATGATGTAGATGAAGAAAAGGATGTACCTTTTGGCTGGTTGTAATCAGTTACTTTGCTCAAATGACCGGTAGGCTCTAGTTTCGGTTTCAACTGCAAGGGACCGATGTGTAAGACCGGTATTTAAAAAAACGATGTCAATCTTTCCGTATTGTTGCCAAGCCATTGCAACAGAATTTCCTGCCGTTAAAGCTTCGGAAATATCTGCAATTACTATTTTACGGAAGCCAGTTTGTTAGAACATTCTCGCTGCCCATTTGTTAGTGCGTTTACATTACGACCAGTACGAATAAGCAGCGCTTTTTGCTGTGCAAGTTGCAGGACAAGTTCTTCACCAATGCCGGATGACGCACCCGCTATCCAGACAACTTTATCTTTAAAATGCATTTTTTCTGTAGTTTAACATCTGCTTATAAGTAGCCAGCATTTCCTGTTGCGATTTGCCTTTCCTGTACATTCTCACGATAGTAAGATTTGCTTTTTGTACCTCCAGCCAAGTATTATGCTCATATTTACGGGCAGAGAAAAGGGTTGCTTTATTAAAGAGTTTAAATTTCCCCAGCTTTCTTATTCTTGCTAAAAAATCGTAGTCCTCCATAATAAGCATTTCATTTTTATAGGGGCCTACTTTTTCAAATAATTGTTTGGTTACAAATATTGATTGGTCGCCGCCTCTGCAAAAAAGCACATTAAATCTGGTAAAAAAAGCATTTATTTTTAGCAATAAATTTTTGCTGTCAAACCTGGATCGGTAACAACCACAATCATAACCACGGCTTATTGCCTTGTCAATATCAGCGAAATAGGTTGAGGGTGGTCTGCTATCAGCATGAATAAAATAAAATACATCACCCGTTGTATAAGTTACCCCATGGTTCATCTGACCGGCGCGGCCTTTTATCGGCGATTGAACCGCTAAAGCCCCGTGCGCAAGGGCTACCTGCACAGTATCATCTTCGCTACCTGCATCTGCTACTATTATCTGTACCTTATCTTTCTCTGCCACAGATAATAAATAAGGAACAATTTTAGCAATATTTTCGGCTTCGTTAAACGTTGGAATAATGATGCATATTTTCATAAAATACATTAACGAAAAGAAACAGCATAGGGCTGGGATTTTATATTTTTTTTACTTCAATAAAAGAGAAAACCTCTCAACTGGGAGGGCGCTACGAATATTTTTCATTAATTAATCAAAAGATCCTTCGTTTAAAAAAACTTTTGTCATTTCGTAAAAGTGATTTTGAAAAGTATGTAGAGGCATTGATTCCACAAAATGACGTTGCTCATCTCTGTACCATATTTCCATTCTGGAAAAATCGCCTTCCTTAGGTATTAGCATTCTAAATGCACCTTTTGAGTATTTGATGGTGCCATCTTCTTTTACTTGTTTATGAAATTTAAAATTCAGTAGCTCGGCTTCATTTAATGTTATTGGCGAAAGCTGATCTATCTCAAACCAAAAACTTTGTGCACCCGTATTAATGCATACCTGTTTTTCGCTATTTTTTAGATTCTCTATTTCGCCTCTTCTAATATCGCCGTCAGCATTTGCCATTACATGGTCGCCTTTTTTAAGTTCGCTGTATTTTATCATAACTGGGTTTATTTTAAAAAACAAATTAAGGAAAAAATAATTAGAAAAAATATTTTATATACTTGCAAAAAACATTGTTAAAAAATTTCTTATATCGAGTTTGATTTATATGAGCAACAATTCAAATCATATTTTCTTTTATCAAACTACTGTATTCGTTTATATGGGCAGTGGCATATCTACGTACACAGTTACGACTTGTTGAGGGTTATCTTCTACATAAAAACCACAGGGCATTTTGCAGTTTGTTTAAATGCATTACTATTTTTAAAAATTTCAATTGTGCAATATGCAGGTATTGAGATTTGGCAGGAGTTCGGTTGCCAATGCTGAAAATATCAACAAGGTTATGAACATCATACAGCTGGATAATAAGCCGAAAGCCGTTGTGGCATCCGCACTTGGGGGCATTACAGATCTTTTATTAGAGTGTGCTGCACTTGCAGAAACTGCTGATGAAAATTATAAAACTGAACTAAGAAATATTGAAGAAAGGCACTTAGAAGCCGTTAAGCAACCCATTGCAATATAGTAGCAAAGCAGGGTGTTGAGCCTTGTAAAAAGAGGATGTAACGAAATGGAAGACATTTGCAATGGCTTTTTTTCTGGGCGAATGCTCTGCACGAACCAAAGATAAAATAGTGAGTTACGGCGAATTGTTATCGTCTCACATTATTGCCGCCGCTTTAAATGCACAGGAAGTAAAACGCGAATGGGTAAATGCGAGAACTCTCATTACAACCAATGACCATTTTGGCATGGCTACGGTAAATTTTGGCGAAACCAATACACAGATAAAACATTTTTTTGCCAACAGTGTGTCTAACTTATTTGTTGTACCCGACTTTATAGCTGCCACAAAAATAAAATCACCACCAAATTTTTGCCATCGTTCTTTCTTTGCGCCTTTGTGGTTCATAATCTTGCTCACAGATTAGCAGGGATTTGTACATACTTTTTCTTTGTGAAACTTTGGGTCTAAGCGGCGTTGTGGTTCGATAAATCTTTGTGGTTCATTAAAATTATTATGAAAAAAAATAAAATAACTGCGCCTGCTACTGTTGCCAATCTGGTTTGTGGTGAGGATATAAAATATTTGGTTTACACTTGACTTGCTAAATAGCTTGCAACAGCACTTATAAGCATCAAGCCATCCACCAGAAAATAATAAAAAAGATAGCCTTGTTTTTTTCTTGAACGAGTATAAACAAACCACACAAAACCACCGGTAATTAAAAAAGCAAACATTTGAGACTTGTCATTAAAATGATACCGTAACAACAATCCCATTATAAAATAGGCAACAAACACGATATTGATAATCACCGTCAATTTTTCTGAATGAGTATCGGTTGCGAGGCTGTGAAGGCCATTTGTTTTATCTACCGTAATGTCTCTTTTATCGAAAATAATACAAAGCAAAAGCATAAAGAAAAAACGAGCAGCAAAAAGTATAAGAACCGTAAAAAAATCATTAGATAATAAAGATACTGCTGGAAGTATGGTTGTAACATAAGCCCATGTAAATGCAAGAAGTATTGTTTTAAAAAACCCTATACGCTGCAATTTTTTAGAAAAAAATAAAGGCCATAAAGGCAATGAGTACAACAGCGTAAAAACCATACCCCAAAAAACATAAGGTATTATTACAGATACGCTAACCAAAAAGTAACAGGCACCTATGAGTGCAGCTAAAAATATTATAAAGAAAGAAAGATGGCTTTTAAAGAAAGTGAAAATGAGTTTTGTAGTCGCAAAATACCATTTGCTTAAGAGCCAGTAAAAATTATAACTACAAATTGTAGAAAAAAAAACTACCAAATAAACAAATGGATTTGGA
>JBJXGJ010000025.1:0-3424 GCA_046153805.1 Ferruginibacter sp.
AAAAATTGGTTGACGGATATTCATCACAAATGTAAAGGCAATAGGCTACAAAATTACATGGATGAATTTCATTTTAGATTTAATAGAAGAGCATTTCTAGATACAATTCTTGATAAATTAATGGCGACGGCTATGCAAATGAAACCTGTACCATATAAATCTATTAGGTTTGCGAACTAAACCATGAATCCTATAAATATTAATGTTTGTAATGAATTTTAGGATGTCCACAAGGGTTGCAGGCAACAAGGTATTCTTCGTGACATAGTTTTGTCACCCCTATGTAATGTGCATATTCACAACCAACAGTTTGCTCGTATTGTTTTTTTACAATAACTAGTTGCTTATGAACTATTGCCGCTTAGCTGCCGCAAAGCTGCATTAGGCATTCGCCAGTAAAAACATATAAAACACAAATGCAACTGATAAAAACAGAATAACGCCTGACTGTAATTTGGTAAATTTACCCCGCTGCAACATGCTCAGCACAAGCCCGGCTGCCATTATTACAAGCCCTATCCAAACCAGGTTTATCAGCGGAAATACGTAGGCTTTTACGGTTACATAATCTATGAGGGTGTTAGACTCTTTTAGTCCTATCCTTATCTTTTTATTTTCATCGACCCCAATAAACCGAACAAATAAATTTTGGGCAAATACAGTATCATCTCTGTTAATAATACCCATGCTATCTACAATAACCATTGGCTTGGCAATAAAGCGTTGATCGTCTTTTGCTGTTATTTGTAACTCTGCGATTAATGCAACCTGCCCGGGCTCGTTTTTATACTTTGCATTTACCGGATTGTTTACCACATTATCGAGAACTAAAAACCCGTTGCTGTAAAAGGCTGTATCACCCATGCCAAGTTTTACTTCGTTAAACTTTACAGTATCTTCCGACTCTGCGTTTTTATTTAAGGCATACGATACATAAGTAAATATATCTCTGAACAGATACGATTTTGTATCAGGGTTACTGCTCATATTATTGTCCTTCATTTGGTATACATCTGGCTCCAGCCCAAATTGCTCCAACGTTTTACCACTCTCATTATCCTTCCTTTCAAAATTTAATTTGTAAAACTTGCGTCCTTTTTCGTGTCCCGCAGAGTCTTTCAAAAAGGTTACTTTATAATCATCGAGGCTTGCAGGAACTTCCCTCAGCAGCGTTAAGTTTTCTTTAGGGTTATCTGTTTCCTTTGTCATTGGGTCTTTACCACTGCTAGGCAATGTTATACCATTAACACTACTGCTACTTATAACTTTTTTATTGCCAGATGATATGAGTATGCCTATAAGCATGAGCATAAAGCCTGCATGTGCTACCGGGCTGCCGGCTTTCATTATTTTTCCTTTTTGTACGCTCCATATATAAAAGGCGTTTGAAACAAAAGAATAAATAACGGCAAAAGAAGCTACATAAAGTGCCCCCAAGAAACCTGCACCTTGCTTATAATAGGTAAAAGGGTAGAAAATAACCAACAACAACATAATGGCTACAGAAATAACAGTCGGCAACCATATTTCTTTTATAAGGTATTTACCCGTTGTTGTTTTGTACTTTAAATATTGCGTGATGGCGGTTAGAAACCCAAGTATGATAGCAACTAATACAATTACTTTATTGTAGGAAAACTCAATATCTTCAGGTGGCGCTATTTTGGTCCCGAATATTTTATTATAAACCGGAACGGATGTTTTTGCAATAATAAAAACCGAAGTAAGAAAAAATACCAAAGAGCCTATATACATCCAAAATTCTCTTGAGTTGGTATTTTCTTCTTTATAAATGGTTGGTATTTTTTTATAATTTTTGGCCAATAAAAAAAGAGAGGGAATGGCAAAGGCAAGCAGGTAAAGTAAAATAAGCCCATTCATGGCTTTAAATGAAAACAGTATCCCAAAAAGCCTGAAAGAGATATCTTCTCCCGCCTCTGTAAACGCATGTACAGACGTATCGCCAAGCACACCCGTACGGGTAAGAAAAGTTGAATATAAAATAAAAATGAACGTAAGAAATGCAAATAAATAGCTAGCTCTTAAAGAATGCCCAGTTGCTTTGTAAATTACCATGGTATGCAGGCCCGCTATTAGTAAAAGCCATGGTACAAGCGATGCATTCTCTACGGGGTCCCATGCCCAATAACCGCCGAAGTTTAAAGATTCGTAGGCCCATTTTCCTCCCATCATAATACCTACGCCAAGTATAGCAGCGCACATGAGCGTGTAGGGTAGGGCTTCTTTGACCCAGTCGCCATATCTTTTTGTTTGTATACCTGCATAGGCGTATGCAAATGGAATAAGGGTAGAAGCAAAGCCCAAAAATAAAATTGGTGGATGAATAACCATCCAGTAATTTCTTAGCAGCACATTTAAGCCAAGACCATCTTTTATAAAACTGAGGTAGTTTGCACGGGCAAAAATAGGCGCTGTAATTTCATTTCTTGTCAGGCTGAAAGGGCTGTTTCCTATTTTGATGTTGCCAAAGTAAATACCCAAAATCATCATCAATAAAAAGAACTGTGCAAAACTTATAACTGTCATTACCGGAGCTTCCCACTCCTTGCTTTTTTTAATGAGCAATATGCCCAGCACGCCATGCCAAATGGTCCATAGAAGAAAACTTCCTTCCTGCCCTTCCCAAATACACGATAAGAGATATTTATACTCAAGCTCTAACGAGGCATGTTTGTATGCATACATATACTCAAACAAATGATTGGAGCATATATAAAGAATACAGCCAAAAATAACAAACACACCTGCAACCTGTAAGTAAAATGCTAGCCTTGCTGTTTTGATCCAGTTTTGCTTGTCGGTAAATTCAATTGTGCGAGATGCCTTAAAAAACGAGAAAGTAGCAATAAATGCTGCAATAAAAGAAAGAATAACGAAGAAATGCCCTATCTGTCCCGGTAATAAATGTTCACCTTCAAATTTCATGTATTCAATTTTGAATCCTCAATGGTTATTTCATAGATGTAGCTTCCTCCAGGTTGTTCTGCAGTTGCTGTTTATCATCCTTGTATTTGCTAGGGCATTTTAGCAATATATCGCTACATTCAAAATGATCTACTCCCATTTTACCCTTCATTACAAGTCTTTCACTCTTTTCAAGATCAGCCGGCTTGCTGTTGTGAAAAACAACTTTTGTTTGACCGCCGAGGCTGTCAATTGCATAAAATGAAAGGTAATTCGGATTTTTGATAGGATCATATTCTACGGGCTGGTGCTTATCTAATTTAGCAATAATATGCACAAATTTACCCTGCTTTTCTTTTGCGGAACCAATGGTATCGTACGTTGAAAAATCTGCAGAAAAACTTATTAACCCAACAATCAGCGCAGCAATACCAACTAATAATATGATATGTGTTTTTTTCATTTCTTAAAATATTTTGTAAAGTTAATTCAATTGCAG
>JBJXGJ010000043.1:0-7960 GCA_046153805.1 Ferruginibacter sp.
CATACCATCTAAAATTTTGTGGCACTGTAGCTTGTTCTTTTGCCCAAATTATCTCCCCAAAATGTTGTCCTTCGTATATGTTATAGCCACCACCTACAATTACCTGTGTCTTGTTTTTATCATACTGCCCAGAAAAAATAGTTCCATAAAAATTGTTATCAAGCCAGAGTCGTCTTACTAGATCTGTCGATTGAATTGAGCCTGTGTTTGACACCCCGTAATCCTTTAAATTAGCGTCGGTTTTATATTGTTCGTAATACCCTTTTCCTTTAGTGAAAAATAAGGCAACGCTGGCTTTTATATATTTACCTAATTGACGGTTGTAAAACAACTGGTAATGCGTTTGTCTGTAATCATCCACTTCATTTTCGTATGGTCTCCCCGACTTCTCAGTCCCGGCACTGTTGTATCTTCTGTTTGTATCCAATGCAGTTTCATTTACGCCAAAATAGGCCTGATAAGTTCTTTCTTTTCCGGTAAAAACATTTAAACGTAAAGAATTCTTGTCTGTTACATAAGCTGTACTCAAAAAGTAGGATTGTAACCTAGCACTTGCCCTTTCAATATAACCTTGAGAGCGAATGTTGCTCATTCTTGCATCTACAGTAAAATGTTTTCCAAAAATACCGCTGTTGAAAACCAAAGTGTTTTTAAAACTTTCATAAGAGCCTGCTGTACTGCTTAGTTCCAAATATTTTTCTTTGTTTAGTTCATTGGTACTCACATTTATGCTTCCGCCAAAAGACCCTGCGCCATTTGCCGAAGTGCCAACACCCCGCTGTACCTGTACGCTTCCCGCAGATGAGGCAATGTCCGGTACGTCCACAAAAAAAGTTCCGAGGCTTTCTGCATCGTTATAAGGAATTCCATTAAGCGTTACGTTTATTCGGGTAGCATCTGTACCACGTATGCGTATACCTGTGTAACCTATGCCTGTGCCAGCATCTGAGTTTACAACAACCGAAGGCGTATTGTTTAAAATAAACGGAAGATCCTGCCCAATGTTTAGTTTGGTAATTTCACCTTTTGTAAGGTTTGTTTTTGCAAACGGATTTTTTTCCTGAGCCTTTACAGCACTCACTTCTACAGGCTGCAAATAACTTGTATCGTTAAATGGTTTGTTTGTTTGTGCTAAAATGTTCACAACACTGCACAGTATGCACACACACACTAATAAATACTTCATAAAATATATTTGTGCTGAACGTTCCGAGCAAGAGGCGCCGGTGCTGTAAAAAAAGTACTCCCTTCGCAGGCATTATCCTGAGCAGGTTAAACGGGTATGATCTCAGCCTCAATAAATGAAGCACCCCGGAAATTCAGTCGTTAAAGATAAGATCGAAGTACAAAGTTACACGACAAAAAATAAATAATCTAATTTTTTGTAACAAAATTACTTTGGTAAACGTACAGATTAGTATACTCAACTACAAAACATGTAGCCATGAAAAAAATATTTACGCTTGTCGCTTTATTGGCAGTTATTTACAGCAATGCTCAAACAAATGTTCAAAGAATTGTGGGTTCATTTGCGGGTGTGAGCGCAGCAACTGGCATACAGGTAGAAATTACACAGGGCGATGAAGAAAGTGTTTTTGTGAACGCATCAGACGATGCCTATACTGATAAACTTAAAACGGTAGTTGAAAATGGGGTTTTGAAAATTTTTTACGAAAACAAAGATTGGAAAAAAAACAGTGTAAAAAATTTGAAGCTCAAAGCATTCGTCAAATTCAAAAATATTGATAAAATCTATGTAAGCAGCGGCGCAGGAATTATTACAAAAAATACAATAACCGCAAATGTGTTATTGCTGGATGTAAGCAGCGGTGCACAATTTACAGGAGCGTTAAAAGTTGCCGATTTTTCTATTGAACAGAGCAGTGGTGCGGTATCTAAAATTACTGGTTCTGCTACAAATGTAAAAGCGAACTTAAGTAGTGGTACCGTATGCACAGCAACTGCGTTTACAGCAGAAAATTGCAGTGCAACAGCAAGCAGTGGTGCAGTTTTAAAAATGGGGGTTAGCGGGAAATTAAGCGTGAAAGCAAGCAGTGGTGCAATTGTATCTTATATAGGAAATGCGCTTGTTGAAAAAAAATTGAGTAGTGGTGCTTCTGTTAAAAAAATATAACTTTCTTCAAATATTTAGCTGAAGTATTTGGAAGAAAGTTTAAATGATAAATCATGAAATGCCTAAAAATAATATGTTGTCTTCTAGTTGGATTAAATGCTGCGGCACAAAATCAGTTTGTTGTAGATCCCCATGCAGTTTTAAGAGAAACGACAGGTAGTTTTACGAGCATAAAAGTGTCATCTGGTATACACGTTTATCTTAGCAAAGGAGAGGTTGAAGTGCTTGCTGTTAGTGCATCTGACGAAAAATACAGAGCGGCAATAAAAACAGAAATCATTAATGGAATACTTCATGTTTTTGCAGGTGAAAAAATTCGATATGCCCGCAGTGGAGAAGTGAATATTTATATCGCTTATAAAAATCTTGAACAGATACAGGCATCAGGCGCATCCGATATCTTGGTTGCAGGTTTGATGGAACTTCCGTTGCTTAATGTACAACTAAGCGGCGCAAGCCAATTGCGGGGGCAAATAAATATTGGTGAGTTGAACATGAAATTAAGTGGCGCCAGCGAAGTAAAACTTACTGGTAATGTAAAAAACATAAACATAGAAAGCAGTGGCGCCAGCGATGTAAAATCTTATAACCTTATTGCTGAAAACTGTAACGTAAAAGCTTCAGGAGCGAGTGATGTAAATATCTCTGTAACAAAAGAGTTGGCTGCAAATGCTAGCGGTGCAAGCAATATTTTTTATAAGGGTACTGGAGAACTAAAAATAAAACAAAGCAGCGGTGCAAGTAGTGTGGCGCGGGTACAATAAATCTATTTTGGAAAAGCCCACAATATAAATGCTGCAAAATTAGCATCTTGTCTTGCCTCATTACTTGTTGTTAAACTACACTCGGTTATACTTTTCCTGTTATCCATCATGTTTTTAAAAAGTAACGCAGATGTATCTGATGAACTAGCGGCTAACCATATTTTTAAATTTGGTCTTTTTCTTAACCCTTGTAATGTTTGCAAAATAGAGCTGTCGTTCGATGCTTTTACAAAGGTCGGGTCAAACATTCCTGCCATACCAATCTTTTCATCATTGTTCCATGCAATATCAAAACTGCTTATTGCAGAGGCACCAAAGCCACAAATTGCGACGCTGTTAAATTTCCTGATAACTGTCTTCTTTTTTACGAATGCATACAGTTCATTTATTACAAATTCATTGTATTTTTTAAATTGCTTGGCTTTTGTCTTATCAGATTCCTCCAATCCATAATCCCCTTGCTGTCCTCGCATTGCTACCAATAACATGGGTTGTATTTTTTTCTTTTTATAGAGACTGTCTATAATTCCTTTCGCTCTAGTTGTCTCCAAATATTTGCTATCAGTAAACAAAAGCAAATTCATATCTTCTTTTTTATCGGGCTTTGCTGTTGTGATAATGGTGAGGTCAACATAGCGTTGTAAATGCCTGCTGTACACTTTATCTGTTTGTTCTTTTATCGTTGATTTGCAAGAAATACAACAAACGACGATATACAAACAAATAAGCAATCGTATGACTTTCATTTGTCGGTTTTTAGCATTGTGAATGTATCATTTTTTTGTTGACTTTACACACTGGTTGTCGTGGTTTAAAATAAAAAAGTTCAGTTAAAGGTTCATTTAATTAGGACGGTGAAGCCAAACTCCCTATCTTTGTAGGGCGAAGTAGAGCAGCGGTAGCTCGTCGGGCTCATAACCCGAAGGTCACTGGTTCGATCCCGGTCTTCGCAACTAAAATGAGGCTCGGCAAATGCCGGGTCTTTTTTTTATTTTGTTGTTAGTAGTTTTTAGCAGCATGATTACCTCCTCCATCTCATTTGCTTGTTTGTGGTAATCAGTATTTTAAATACCATAATAAATGAAAGCAGGTTTCGTAAATATTTTTGGCAAGCCCAACGCAGGTAAAAGCACTTTGTTAAATGCTTTTATGGGCGAAAAAATGGCCATTGTTTCGCACAAAGTGCAAACAACCCGCCATCGCATAAAAGCAATTTTATCGACAGATGAGTACCAGATTATTTTTTCTGATACGCCCGGTATTATCGACCCTAAATACAAGCTGCACGAAAAAATGATGCAGGCGGTAAAAGGAAGTTTGGAGGATGCTGATGTTGCTTTGCTTATAGCCGATGCCGGGGAAGATTCTGCCGAAAGCCACGATATTTTTCAGAAGCTAAAATTAAAAGCGCCTGTAATCGTTGTTTTAAATAAGACCGATTCAGTAAAAGATGCGGCGAAATTAGAAACTGTAAAAGCCTTTTTTGCTGAACAACCTTATTGTAAAGAAGTGGTTTTAATATCTGCCCTCAAGAAAAATGGGATAGATGAATTGTTGAAGAGGGTATTGACTTATTTACCCGAAGGACATCCATTTTATGAAGGTGACGATATAAGTGATATGCCGGTTAAGTTTTTTGTGGGTGAATTGATAAGGGAAAAGGTTTTTGAAATGTACCACGAAGAACTGCCTTACCATACAGCCGTTGTGGTGCAGGAGTACAAAGAAAAAGCGACCCTTACAAAAATTCGTGCAGAAATAATTGTGCAGCGAGAAACACAGAAAGGAATTATTCTCGGTGAAGCAGGAAGCATGATAAAGAAACTAGGCACAGCCGCAAGGCAGGATATTGAAGCATTTATAGATAATAAAGTTTTTCTTGAGTTGTATGTAAAAGTTCGTCCAAAGTGGAGAGACAATGAGTTGTATTTAAAGGAATATGGATATTAGAAAAATTACGAATTACGAATGACGAATGTGTTTGTAATCTGTGGTTCCAAATTGATAGTAAGAATAAGTATAATAATGAATGCGTTTACTAGTTCGTAATTCGTAATTCAAAAATCGTAATTAACATGAGTTTTACCGTAGCAATAACAGGTCGCCCAAATGTGGGTAAGAGTACTTTTTTTAACCGGATGCTTGAGGAGCGTAAAGCGATAGTGGACGATGTGAGCGGCGTTACAAGAGATCGCCAGTATGGTGTAGCAGAATGGACAGGCCGCACCTTTAATGTGATAGATACAGGTGGTTTTGTTGTAGGCAGTGATGATGTTTTTGAAAGGGAAATTCGCAAGCAGGTGCACATTGCTATCGACGAAGCCAATGTAATTATTTTTATGGTAGATGCCGTGGCAGGAATTACCAATCTGGATGAAAGCATGGCCGATCTATTACGCCGAAGCACCAAGCCCGTTTTTGTGGTAGTGAATAAGGTAGATAACCATACAAGAATGATGGAGGCGAGCGAATTTTACAGCCTTGGTTTTGAGCATATTTTTTTCTTGTCATCAATAAGTGGAAGCGGTACTGGTGAACTATTGGATGCAATAATAGAATTGATGCCCGATGAAAGTGACTCTATACCAGACGAAAACGAAATACCAAAATTCGCTATTATTGGTCAACCAAATGTGGGTAAATCAAGTCTGCTAAATGCCTTAATAGGGCAGGAGCGAACCATTGTGAGTGATGTAGCAGGTACAACAAGAGATACCATTCATACCCATTACAACATGTTCAACAAAGAATTTGTGTTGATAGATACTGCAGGTATTCGCCGCAAAAATAAAGTGAACGAAGACATTGAATTTTACTCCGTAATACGTGCTATTAAAGCAATGGACGAAGCCAACGTGTGTATGATAATGATTGATGCGGAGAAAGGAATTACTGCACAGGATCTTTCTATATTTTCAATGGCGGTAAAAAAAGGAAAGGGCATAGTCGTTCTTGTAAATAAATGGGATCTCATAGAAAAAGAAACCAACACCGCAAGAGATTATGAAAAAGATTTAAAGCAACGTCTTGCACCATTTTCTGATGTGCCGATTTTATTTATTTCCGTTACTGAAAAACAGCGTTTGTTAAAAAGTATTGAAGCCGCTCTAATGGTTTTTGAAAACCGACAAAGAAAAGTTGCTACTAGCAAATTAAACGAAGTGATGTTGAAGGCAATTGAACAGTTTCACCCACCAGTTGTGCGTGGTAATTCAGTTAAAATCAAATACGTTACTCAGCTACCAACGTTTGCGCCCACTTTTGCATTTTTCTGTAATTATCCTGACGATGTAAAATTGCCTTATCAGAATTATTTGGAAAACAAACTCCGGGAGAATTTCGATTTTACCGGTGTGCCCGTCCGCTTATTTTTCAGAAAAAAATAGAATTAAAATCTGTGTAAATCCCACAAATCTGTGAGCAACATCTCTTTTTTTTAGCAAATTAAAGCTGTATCCCTAAAGCGTGCAAATCTCTGAGCAAAATGCTCTATTAAGGTTGCCCAAGGTATACCATCAAATCTGTGTAAATCCCACAAATCTGTGAGCAACATCTCTTTTTTTTAGCAAATTGAAGGTGTACCCCTAAAACGTGCAAATCTCTGAGCAAAATGCTCTATTAAGCTTGCCCAAGGTATACCATCAAATCTGTGTAAGTCCAATAAATCTGTGAGCAACATCTCTTTTTCGAGCAAATTAAAGCTGTACCCCTAAAACGTGCAAATCTCTGAGCAAAATGCACTATTAAGCTTGCCCAGGTATACGATCAAATCTGTGTAAATCCCGCAAATCTGTGAGCAACATCTCTCAAATTAAAGCTGTTCCCCTAAAACGTGCAAGTCTCTGAGCAAAATGCTCTATTAAGCTTGCCCAAGGTATACCATCAAATCTGTGTAAATCCCACAAATCTGTGAGCAACATCTCTCAAATTAAAGCTGTGCCCCTAAAACGTGCAAATCTCTGAGCAAAATGCTCTATTAAGCTTGCCCAAGGTATACCATCAAATCTGTGTAAATCCCACAAATCTGTGTAAATCCCACAAATCTGTGAGCAAAGCGCATTGCTTTGATTTATAGCATTGTAATTGCTACTTACTCCTAAACAGCAAAATATCAAACATGAAAAAATTATTGTTAGTTGCATCTATTGCAACAATATTTGCAGCTTGCGACGATTCAAACATAACATCCGTAACTACCGTAAGCATAGACACAACATCTACCGCTATTGCTCCGACAGAAAAAAATTTTACCGACGGCGATATGATGATGAAGGATGGTAAGATGATGATCATTAAAGGCGGCATACCTAAGGAGATGACCCAATCTGTAACGCTTAGCGGAGAAGTGAGAATGAAAGATGGTACAACTTCAATACTTACTGAAGGTGCGATGATTCATGGCAACGGCGGCATGATGGATAACGAAAGGAATATTTTACGGGCAATTGACCAAGCAGGGGATAAAATGCAGCAAGGGGCAGATAAACTAAAAGAAGGTGCTGTAAATTTAAAAGAAGGTGCAGCCAATTTGCTTGACCGTGCTGGCAATAAAATGAAGGAAGGGGCTGAGAATATGAAAAAGAGACCTTAAAATATAATTGTCAATAAGATGAAAGAAGTCGCGAGATTCCTACAATATAATCTATGATTGTGTTATGCTTAAAGCTGTGGTAAAGCCGCAAAACTTTTAAAAATTATACCGTTTGTCTTAATTCTCTCTATTATTATGATGATTGTTACAAAATATAAAAAGCTCATGGCAATTGCAATGAGATATTTTTGTGTGTGTCAGGCATGTTCATTAGCTATAGGGTGCAAGTCCCGAACGAGAGTTGTAGTGCTTATCGTTAGCCAATTGCAAGGGTGTCCAATGTAAATTGGAATCTGAAAGAAGCAGGCGGCAAATATTCGCCCTTACGAACAGAAACTAAATATAAGGCGTTGCAATTTGGGTGATGCTGCATAAGAAGCAAAAGCCCTACACTACACGGAAGATTGCGGCGTAAATTTAGAGGGGACATGAATAGAAAGCTAATGGGCTTACCCTGAGAGAACTGACAAT
>JBJXGJ010000056.1:0-7174 GCA_046153805.1 Ferruginibacter sp.
TTTAAATAGTAAGCATGTTCCCATACATCGCAACCCAATATTGGCGTGCCTTTTACCTCTGCCACATCCATCAAAGGGTTATCTTGGTTTGGGGTAGAACTTACTTCCAACTTGCCGTCGTTTACGTTTAACCACGCCCATCCACTTCCAAAACGGGTAGTACCTGCCGCATTAAACTTTTCTTTAAATGCATCAAAAGAACCAAAAGCTGCGTCTATTGCCTCTGCCAACTTACCTGTTGGTTTTGCTCCTTCATTGTTCTTTAATGAATCCCAAAAGAATGTGTGGTTCCAATGGCCACCACCGTTGTTGCGCACAGCCGGGCTTATTGTACCTGCTGCTTTTACCAATTCCTCAATTGTTTTATTTTCGTTTTCTGTACCCACTACTGCTTTGTTTAAATTATCAACGTAAGCCTGATGGTGCTTATCGTGGTGTATTTTCATTGTTTCTGTATCAATGTGCGGCTCCAAAGCTTCGTATGCAAATGGTAGCGGTGCTAAAGTAAATGCCATTGTATAAATTTTTATGGTTTAAAAATATTTGTTAGGCAAAATTAAAGCCTAAAACGGAAAGCGATGTAAAAATTCCTGTATTTGAACAAAAATCTTAACTCGAAGAGGAATCTCATCCTCTTCTTAAAAAAGCCTCACCCCTGCCTCTCCCCCGCAAAAAAGCGGGGCAGGCCGGAGAGAAGCCACGCTCCCATCCTTTATGATTATTTAAAAAATCGAAATTTTCACCTTTATCTGTACACTAAGTTTTATCAGTATTTATTTAAAAAACACTGTTTAAATTTATAATTATCTTCAAAGTATTAAAGACCAGCTTCCCCCCTTCGGGGCGTCAAGGGGCTTTTCGGGGGACCGAGGGGCTGTCTTTTAATTTTAAAAAACTCCTTCATTAACGAAGCACACTCTGCCTCCAAAACTCCACCCACCAGTATTGTTTTTGGATGAAAAGGATTTACCTCGCTCGTGTATTTTCTGTAACTGTTTTTATCATCTGGTGCGCCAAAAACAACCTTACCAATTTTACTCCAGTACAATGCACCACAACACATAAGGCAAGGCTCTATGGTTACATACAATGTTGCATTGGGTATGTATTTGCTCCCAAGGGCATTAAATGCAGCGGTAAGAGATAATATTTCTGCGTGCGCTGTGCTGTCGTTCAACAATTCAACCTGGTTATGAGAACGGGCAATTATTTTTTCGCTCATTACGAGGATAGCACCAATAGGCACTTCATCTTGGTCAAATGCTGTAACTGCCTCTCTTAAGGCAAGTCTCATATATTGTTCATCGTTCATCGTTACTTTGCTTAACTTTAAGTACAAATTTAGCTCAAATGAATACAAATATGATAACAGCAAAAATGCGAGAATATTTTGAAACAGGTGTTACAAAATCTTATGATTTTAGAGAGCAGCAATTGCTAAAATTGAAAGCCACGGTACAAAAATATGAGATAGAGATATTTGAAGCCCTTCACAAAGACTTGCATAAAAGCAAGGAAGAATGCTGGATAACAGAAAATGGTTTTTTTCTTTCAGAACTTGGTGTGGCGGTAAAAAAACTCAGAAGCTGGATGAAGAAAGAAAGTGTAGGTACGAATCTTTTAAACATACCATCCAGCAGCTATATTATGGCGGAACCGTTGGGTGTTGTACTTATAATAAGCCCATGGAATTATCCTTTTCAATTATTGCTAACCCCCTTAATCGGCGCTATTGCTGCGGGAAATTGTGTTGTGCTTAAACCATCGGAACTTGCACCTGCCACCGCAGCGATCATGAAAAAAATTATTGATGAAACTTTTGATCCGCAGTATATTTCTTATATAGAAGGTGATGGTGCAACGGTAGTGCCAGAGCTGATGAGCAATTTTATTTTTGATCATGTTTTTTATACAGGCAGCACAGCAGTCGGTAAAAGTATATACGAACTTGCTGCCAAGAACCTTGTGCCTGTAACTTTAGAACTTGGTGGCAAAAGCCCTTGCATTGTTGAAGCAGATGCAGATATAAAAACTGCTGCAAAACGAATTGCCATGCCTAAGTTCTCTAATGCAGGGCAAATGTGCGTGGCGCCAGATTATTTGCTTGTACACCATTCCATAAAAGATGAATTGGTGAAAGAATTAAAAAAAGTAATTCTGGATTTTTTTGGTGATGATGCACAAAAAAGTGATTTTTTTGGACGGATTATAAACGATAGACAATTTACAAGGCTGGAAAAATATTTAAGTAACGGTAAACTTTTAGCCGGTGGCAAAACCGACAAAGCCAACTTATATATAGAACCAACTTTATTGGAAATAGATAACATAAATGACCCTGTAATGCAGGAAGAAATTTTTGGGCCCGTACTTCCCATTTTATCATTTAGCGATATGGACGATGCCCTTAAAATTATAAAACAACATAAAAATCCACTGGCAATGTATGTGTTTACATCATCTGCCGAAAAAGAAAAAAAATGGTTGAATGCTGTACCATTTGGTGGTGGCTGTATAAACAACGCTAGCCTTCACCTTACCAATCACAAATTACCATTTGGTGGCAGGGGCGCCAGTGGCATGGGCAGTTACCATGGCAAATTTAGTTTTGATACTTTTAGCCATAAAAAAGCAGTAATGAAAACACCAACCTGGCTCGATCTTGCAATTAAATATCCGCCATACACCGGTAAATTAAATCTATTTAAAAAAGCTATTCATTAAACATGACACTTAAACAACAATTCTTAAAAGCTGTATATCCCATCTTTGCTTTTTTAAACAGGGTTTTTAAAAAGAACAATGGTATATTTTCATCTGATCAACCTGCTAAGCAATCTTTTTATACTTTAAAGGCAACTTTAAACAATGGGAATGAATTTGATTTTTCTGAGCTAAAGAACAAAAAGGTCTTAATTGTAAATACCGCATCTGACTGTGGCTTTACCGCACAATATGACGAACTGGAAAAGTTGTTTAATTTAAAAAAAGAAAACTTGGAAATACTCGCTTTCCCTGCAAATGATTTTCAAAAACAGGAAAGCAAAAACGACCAGTCTATTTCAGAATTTTGTAAACAAAATTATGGCATTACGTTTCCGTTAATGAAGAAAAGCAAAGTGGTGGTACACTCATCGCAAAACAGCGTTTACGACTGGCTTACTGACAAAGAAAAGAACGGCTGGAACAGCAACGAACCCACCTGGAATTTTTGTAAATACCTGGTAAATGAAAAAGGTAATCTTACGCACTTTTTTGAGGCAGCGGAGCCACCAATGGGTAAAAATATTTTAGCAGCAATTGCCGAATAAAACAAAATGGAATGTTTACAAAAACAGACATTGAGCAATATTTTGTTGCGTTTAAAAATGAACAGCTTTTTTTGATGACTCTAGGTGCTGTTGCCTTTATTACAACTGTTGTATTTTATGCAGGGTTAAAAACAAAATGGTACAAAGGCTTTGCTTTGCCACTTTCTGTCTTTGCACTTTTAAATATGGGTGCAGGGTTTTCCAATTATAAAAGGGCTGATATTTTAAAAGTAAGAAATGTTTATAATTATGATTTGCATCCAGAACTTTTGAAAACCAAGGAGTTGCCAAGGATAAAAGAAATGAACCAGAATTTCACGGTACTTATTTATATAAATATCTCTATCATTTTAGGGGCTGCTTTTATCTTTTTTTATTTTAAGAAGAGGGGAAACAATGATTACTATATGGGTGCAGCCGCATCCTTATTTTTGGTAGCGGTATTGAGTGTAGTAATGTATTCGGTAATGAAGGAAAGAAGTGAAGGGTATGAGATAGGGATAATGAATTACACGAAAAACATTATTCTAAATAAAAGCTAAGGACTTATGTTTTTTATTTTTTCTAATGCTTGTACGTCCAATAAATCTTTTGGCCTTGCTGTAGCTTTTTTGGAAGTCATTAAATGATCGAAATGTAAAAATCTGACTGGCAATGTTTCAATCTCAGCAATTACAGCATAATTATAACATTCCTCAAATCCAATATTTTCTAGCCCTTTAACTGATGTCATTACATCTAACTTAAACCCAAAATTCAGTTGAAAATCAGTCCAACCCGCGACAAATTGCATACTTTCTATTACATCATAATCACCTGAACCTTGCTCTTGCAAAGCTTTTCTAAAATTTTTTCTGTTCTCCAAAGTATCATCTATCCATAAATCAATATCACTTGTTGCTCTGTTATAACCATGCAAGTTTATAGCAAAGCCGCCAATCATTATGTATCTAACTTTATGGCTGTTTAAGCATCGCCAAAGAGATAAAATATCTTCATCTAAAATATCCATGCTTTACTTTTCTTTCATAACAGGTGATGAAATAATTTTTGCAGCACTAATCATTTTAGAGATTCGTATTAGCTTTGTGAGGGTATAAAACCTTTCGGTGTAAGTACTATTAGCTGCAGCTTTTAGTCTTGCGGTTTCTAACTCTTCTTCAGATTTATATATTTTATATGGGCGATTTTCCATGATTAAATTTACATTCTAATTTTATCAATTATACTAAATATAATCTACGCTCTAATAAAAGATGAAAAATTATCTGCTGCTGAAAAGCGGCGGGATAGAAGTGGAAAGCCCACAGTGCAGCGCAGCGAAACGAGGACTTGCAACGCATAGCCCGGACAAATGTTGATTAATACCCAATAACGACCGCCCCAAAAACTCAGATGCTTTTTATCTTGTGTCTTATATCTAACATCTCAAGTCTATACCGGGCATTTTTCATGGTAATTTATCAACTCAATTGGGGTTCGTTCAAAACTATGGTATTTATAATGTTCGGCTACTTCATCTAACACATCGCTTATATCGGCAGGCTCATTAAGGGTTACGAGCTTCATGCGAAATTCTTTTATGTTTGGCAGACCTTTTAAATAATTGGTGTAATGCCTACGCATTTCGTTGATGCCCACAATTTGCCCTTTCCATTTTATAGATTTATCAAGGTGTCTTTTGCAAACAGAAATACGCTCTTCGAGTGTAGGTGATGGTAAAATTTCGCCGGTATTTAAAAAGTGCTTTATCTCTCTAAAAATCCATGGATAACCAATGGCTGCACGGCCAATCATGATGCCATCTACCCCGTAACGCTCTTTGTATAATTTTGCTTTTTGTGGCGAATCAATATCACCGTTTCCAAAGACAGGAATAGTAATGCGCGGGTTGTTTTTTACTTTTGCAATAAGGCTCCAATCTGCCTCACCTTTGTACAACTGGCAGCGTGTACGGCCATGTATAGCAATAGCCCGCACACCAATATCTTGCATACGCTCGGCTACTTCTTCAATGTTTTTTGTGTTATCATCCCAGCCCAATCTTGTTTTAATTGTTACGGGTAAGCGTGTGCCATTTATAACAGATTTTGTAAGGCGCACCATTAAATCTAAATCTTTTAAAACGCCTGCACCGGCTCCTTTATTAACAACCTTTTTTACAGGGCAGCCAAAATTTATATCAACCAAATCAGGGTTTACTGCGTCGCAGATCCTTGCACTCATTTCCATTGCATCTTCATCGCCGCCAAATATTTGAATACCAAAAGGGCGTTCTTCTTCTTCAAAATCGAGTTTTTTCATACTTTTCATTGCATCACGAATTAAGCCTTCGCTGCTGATGAATTCGCTGTACATTAAATCTGCGCCATTGTCTTTGCACACGGCACGAAAAGGTGGGTCGCTCACATCTTCCATGGGAGCCAATAATAACGGAAACTCGGGTAATTGTATCGAACCAATAGTAGGCATAGTAAAAATTTTATAGCTCATCCCTAATCACTTTTTAACGGCGATGGAAATGAGTATATTGCAAACAAATTTACATTAAAAGTTTTTAAGGGATGGAATACAAAAGCGTTAAAGGTTTTGGGGGGTGGGCTCAACTGGGCTTTCTTTTTGCATTTTTAGGATTAGGATTTATACTTGCAGGCGGCGTACAGTTTATTTTAACCATGCAAATAATGCCTTCGGGCAAATCTGTAACAGATGCTGATGAAGTGATGAGAGCTATGCTTGCGGCTGAAAACGTGGGAATGGCAAGAACGATACAGGTTTTGGGAACATTAGCTCTACTTTTTATACCTGCTGTTTTATGGTCAGTCGTGAGCAATGGTAAAAACTTGTTCTGGCTGGGTTTTAATAAGTATGTAAATCCATTTGAAATAGTATTGGGCTTTATGCTCATATTTACAGCATCCTTTGCTGCATCCCCCTTGGCAGATCTTACCAAATTTATTGTATCGCACTTTCCTTCAATAGATATTGCTGCAAAAAATTTGGAAGACCTTTACAATAAACAGGCACTTGCTTTAAGTAATTTAAAAAACTGGCAGGAGTATGTTGTTGGGCTATTTATAATGGCTTTTTTTCCGGCCATGTTTGAAGAGGTATTTTTTAGAGGTGTACTGCAAAACTTATTTACAAAATGGTGGAAGGCTCCGCTGGTTTCCATTTTGGTTACGTCTTTTGTTTTTAGTTTAATTCATATGTCCATCTACCTGTTTTTAAGTAGAATGCTATTGGGTTTTGTATTGGGCTTGATGTACCATCAAACAAAAAACATTTGGGTAAATATTGTTGCGCATTTTTTAAACAACGCCTTGGCACTTACCAGTATTTTTATGCTGAGTAAAAAAGCTGAAAAAATTGATATGTCAAAAATAGATCCCCATGTGCATTGGAGTTTAGGCCTTGCCTCTATTATAGCCATGGTCGGCATGTTTTTTTTACTTAACAGATATGCTGTAGGTAACAGAGCTAAAATAGAAGCAAAAGAAAATTTATTAAGGGCAGCGGCTGATCCATATGGTGGAATTGCAAATAACCAAAACAATTAAGCGTGGCACTAAACAAAGAAGTTTTTAAAACAAGGACATTAACGGCGGTGGTATTTGCAGTGATAATGCTTGCAGGGTTGTTCATAAATTTTTACACTTTCGCAGCACTTTTTTTAATAATAATGGCTGGGTGCCTTTTTGAGTTTAGAAAGATCATAAAAATTATAAAACCTACCAAGTATTCAGGTTTGCTGGCACTTTCCATACCATATATCATTGTGCCGGTATTGATGATGATAGAGCTTGGTAAAAAATATTTGACTGAAGGTGAAATAGGGTTGGATAATTATTCTCCTGTAATGC
>JBJXGJ010000059.1:0-9880 GCA_046153805.1 Ferruginibacter sp.
CTCAATGAATTTTGCTACAAATTTAATCGGAGGTATTTTGGTATAAAATTATTTGATAGGTTAATGGTGGCGGCTATCGCCGAGGCATGGTATAAACCTTGCTCCTAATTGCGGATAGTCATTAAAAAAAGAAGAACTAAAGCTTTATTTAGATAAAACGGGCCGTGAGATTATCTTCATGATGCTAAAGGGAGAAGATTGATTAATCTATTCTATTTCGATTTAGCAGTTATAACCTTTATCGAAACTAAAAGCAGTTTATCTTACACCCCCAACTCAAATAAACTAATCTCCGCATTATGGTAATGAGCTGGCAACCCATCTGTGTTTTTTAGCTTTCTTAATTCTAAAAATTTAAACCCACATTTTGTGTAATGCGCTATCAGCTTTTCATTCAGCCATGTAGTATCTAATCGTACAAATTTTTTATCATTTACAACAGCATATTTCTTTGCCCATTCCACTATGTTAACTACAAACTTTTTCCCTCTATAATTTTCATTGGTAGCTATTCTATGTATGGATACCGATGGGTCACTATTTCTTTCTTCGCAAATTAATGGGTCAGTAAATGTGGTAGCCCATACGTAGGCGATTTCCCCACCAATCATTAATTTCCATTGTCGGTTTTTTGCAATCTCATCCTCTACCATAGTGTAATCAAACTCCGGCCAATTCATGTTATACCTTTCCTTTTGGTAATTGGTTGCAACAGCATACAGTCTAAAAATTTAATCAATATCTTCTTTTAAACAATTCGTTATAAGCATTTCTGTTTGAGGTTTATTTAAAAGTTAAGTTATCCATTATTTGCAATTGTAAATTGAGTGGCCGCAGATAAGTTGTATTTTCGGATGGCCAAAGTCAAAAATCATTAAACTCCTACTTTATTACATTTAGCAAATCGATTTTTAGCATTGAAAAAGTGTAAATTTGTACAAACTTAAGTAATCAATTTATGTACGCAGAAGCAAGAAAAATTAGCCTCATCGAAGCAGTTTTAAAAGTTGACAATGAAGCAGTTTTAACAGAGCTAGAAACCGTTATAAAAAAAGTACCAACGGTAAAAAAAAGCACTAAAAAATCGGCACATGATTTTGTCGGTGTGTGGAGTAAAAAAGATGCATCGTTCATTGAAAAAGCCATTGAAGAAAGCTGCGAACAAATCCATGAAGATGATTGGAAATAAATTTTTACTTGATACAAACATTATTGTAGCTTGGTTAAAAGGCGAAACAATCATCGCCAATAAAATAGACAAAGCAAAAGAAATTCATATTCCAGTTATTGTATTGGGAGCATTATATTACGGTGCTTTGTACTCCACCCAAATTGATAAAAACATCCAACAAATTAAAAGTGTAACTGCTAATTACCATATTCTAACGATAGATGAAGAAACAACAATTGCATACGGCAATCTTAGAGCAGCATTAAGAAAAAAAGGTAAGCCCATTCCTGAAAATGATATCTGGATTGCAGCAATTGCCATTCGCCACGAACTCGTATTAGTAACTAGAGATAAACACTTTAAGGAAATAGAAAGCATCAAGGTAAAATCGTGGCAAGTTTAATACCTATTTCTTTCGTTATAATACAGAAATCATTTTCCTACCTCATAGAAAAAAATATTTTTACCCTTTCAGCAACTTAAATTTGCAAATCAATAAACAAGTTTTTCATTACAATCATATTCACTTTTGGATCAGCAAATTTTACTAAAAGCCTACACACATATCTGCCAGGCCAAAGCCATGGCAGCCATTTACGAAGCCAACCGCAGCATCTGTAAATATGTACACAGCACCAGCCGTGGCCACGAAGCCATACAACTTGCCGCCGCCTATAATTTATTGCCCTGCGATTATGTGAGTCCGTATTACAGAGATGAAAGCATGATGCTCGGCATGGGTTTTTCTCCATATACTTTAATGCTACAGTTGCTCGCAAAAGGCGAAGATATTTTTACCGGAGGCAGGTCTTATTACAACCATCCAAATTATAGAGGAGAAGATAAGCCAACCATTATACACCAAAGTAGCGCAACGGGTATGCAGGCTATTCCTACAACGGGGGTGGCACAGGGGTTGAAGTACATGCGCCAGTTGGCAACGGGCAATTGGCAAAAAGCAACAAACAACAAGAATTTGCAAACTGCCAACTGCCCCTTGCCGACTGATAACCGCCAACTGCCAATTGTAATCTGCTCCCTCGGCGATGCATCGGTAACCGAAGGTGAAGTAAGCGAAGCATTTCAGTTTGCGGCATTACACCAACTACCAATTATTTTTTTGGTACAGGATAATGAGTGGGGTATCAGCGTAACCGCTGCTGAAGCAAGAACCTGCAATGCTTACGAATTTATTGAAGGCTTTAAAGGCATTAAAAGGATCAGTATTGATGGCTATAATTTTGAAGAGAGTTATAATGCCATGAAGCATGTAATAAATGAGGTGAGAGACAATTCAACTCCATACCTTGTACATGCACGGGTGCCATTGCTTGGGCACCATACAAGCGGTGTGCGAAAAGATTTTTACCGCACGGAAGATGATCTTCGCAAACACAGCAACGATGACCCTTACGATAATTTAAAAAATGTTCTATTACAACAGGGAGTTGATAAAAATTATTTAAATGAAATAGAAAAACAGGCCAGTGAATTTATAAAAACTGAATTTGATAAAGCGGTGGCGTCTCCAGATCCTTTGGTATCATCTGTATCCAACCATGTTTTTGCACCTACACCTATTACCGAAGAAAAAGGTGAACGTACACCGAAAGACAAAGAAAAAATATTAATGGTAGATGCCGCATTGTTTGCCATAAGAGAAATAATGGAAGATTATCCCGAAGCAGTTTTGTATGGACAAGATGTAGGACGTAGGCTTGGCGGTGTTTTTAGAGAAGCAGCAACACTTGCCGAGCAATTTGGTGACCACCGTGTTTTTAATACAGCCATACAGGAAGCATACATTATTGGCAGCACCGTTGGCATGAGTGCAGTTGGTGTTAGATCAATTGTAGAGGTGCAGTTTGCAGATTATATTTATCCAGGGCTTAACCAGCTCGTAACAGAAATTTCTAAAAGCTGTTATTTAAGTTGCGGAAAATTTCCCATACAAACGCTGATAAGAGTACCAATTGGAGCATACGGTGGTGGCGGGCCCTACCACAGCGGCAGTGTGGAGAGCACGTTGCTCACCATTAAGGGAATAAAAATTGTTTATCCAAGTTGTGCAGCAGATATGAAAGGGCTGCTGAAAGCTGCATTTTTAGACCCTAACCCAGTTGTAATGCTGGAACACAAAGGGCTTTACTGGAGCAAAGTGCCGGGTACAGAAGATGCAAAAAACACAGAACCAAGCAGAGATTATATTATCCCACTCGGCAAAGGAAATATTGTTTTGCAGGCTGATGATGAAAAAATAAACAGTGGTGGAAGCTGCTGCATTATTACTTACGGAATGGGTGTTTATTGGGCAAAAGCTGCAGCCAAATACTTTGCAGGACAAATAGAAATTGTTGATTTAAGAACGTTGTTTCCATTAGATGAAGAATTGGTTTTTGCCACCGTAAAAAAACATGGTAAATGTTTAATACTTACAGAAGAGCAACAAAATAATTCTTTTGCAGAAGCACTTGCAGGCAGGGTTTCCAAAGCGTGTTTTAAAAATTTAGATGCTGCTGTTGAAGTAATGGGTGCTCTGGATTTACCAGCAGTACCAATGAATGTAATTTTGGAAAAAGAAATGTTACCAAACGCAGAAAAAGTTGCACAAAGAATTGAACAACTTTTAAACCAGTAAAGATTTAATCAAAAATTACTTGGTAATACAGCGCAACCATTCTCTAAACTAAAAAAGTTTCTAATTTCGGTTATTAGCTTTTTCATAATGTAAATTTTAAAAGTGAATTTGTTTTCTTTTTTGACTGCTCGTTCATAAACAAGTTTAATCAACATCAAATAAAAAAATTTAATGAAGACATATTTAGTTGTAGGTGCATCATCAGGTATAGGTTTACAAATGGCTAAAACCCTTGCTGCACAAGGCGATAAGGTTATCGGCACATTCAATACACATGCGGTAGACAATAGCGGCGATATTACCTATCATCACTTAAACGTGATGGATACAGAAATTGATTTCTCCTTTTTACCGGAAGTGCTTGATGGAGTTGTGTATTGCCCTGGCAGCATAAACCTTAAGCCATTTGGTAGAATAAAGCTAGAGGATTTTACCAATGATTTTAATTTACAAGTTGGTGGCTTAATAAAAATTTTACAGGCCTCATTTCCCGCACTTAAAAAAAGTGTACATGCTTCAGTTGTTGTTTTTTCAACAGTTGCAGTGCAATTAGGTTTGCAATTTCATTCGCAGGTGTCTGCATCTAAAGGTGCTATTGAAGGACTTACAAAAGCACTATCCGCAGAATGGGCACCAAGCATAAGAGTGAATTGCATTGCCCCATCGTTAACAGATACACCACTTGCAGCAAGCCTATTAAATACAGATGAAAAGAAGGCTGCAAATGCACTACGCCATCCACTAAAAAAGATTGGTACGGCAAACGATATTGCAAACATGGCAGCTTTTTTATTATCGGAAAAAGCGGCATGGATAACCGGGCAAATTTTACATGTAGATGGAGGGATGAGTACGGTGAAGGTTTAAAGTTCAAAGTTGATGGTTGATAGTTGATGGGCAGAACCATCAATGTTGAAGATGCCTGAATTATTCAGGACAACTCGAAATAAAAATCTATCAACCACCAACTATCAACTAATCAACTATCCTCCCGTCTTTCATTACCACAACCCTATCACCCATATTAGCAAGCTCTTCGTTGTGTGTAACAATTAAAAAAGTCTGTTCAAACTTATCTCGCAGTTCAATAAAGAGATTATACAAATCACGACCGTTCGCACTGTCGAGGTTTCCGGTAGGTTCATCTGCCATTACCATTAGTGGATCATTTATTAAAGCTCTTGCTACAGCTACTCTTTGCTGCTCTCCGCCAGATAATTGGTTGGGCTTGTTTTGCAACCTATCTTTCAGGCCAAGGGTTTCTAAAAGTTTAGCGGCTTTTTTCTCCGTGTCAGTTCTTTTTGCTCCGGCAATCCAGCCGGGTATGCACACATTTTCTAATGCTGTAAACTCGGGCAGTAAATGGTGAAATTGAAATATAAAGCCTATATTTTTGTTTCTGCAGGTTGCCAATGCTCTTCCTGATAAATTGTCAATTCGTTTCCCGGTTAAAAAAACTTCCCCTTTATCTGGAGCATCCAAAGTACCAACAATATGCAACAGGGTACTTTTCCCTGCTCCTGACGACCCCACAATGCTTACAATTTCGCCTTTGTGTATCGTGAGGTCTACGCCTTTTAAAACTTGTAATGCTCCGTAAGATTTTTCTATTTGCCTTGCTACTAACATTTGCACAAAATAATTAATAAATATGATTACAATTTTTTTAAACACCGTTTTTGAAAGCCAAATAGCAGTATCTAAAAGAAATTGCCGATAAAGCAATTTCATCACTAGCCCCTAATTACCAATAAAATAGCTGCATTTGTTTCCTTGAAAAATTTGTTTATAAACATGTTAAAAAAACACTTTTGGTTATTTCGTACGAACATCTACATTTGCACAAAATTAAACAGTTAATACAATGTTTTGGACACTAGAACTTGCCTCACATTTGGAAGATGCGCCTTGGCCTGCAACCAAAGATGAATTGATTGATTACAGTATACGCAGTGGCGCACCTATTGAGGTTATCGAAAATTTGCAGGAACTGGAAGACGAAGGTGATCTTTATGAAGGTCTTGAAGACATCTGGCCCGACTACCCAAGTCAGGAAGATTTCTTTTTTAACGAAGACGAATATTAAGAATAATATTGAGTATTGAGTACATAGAATTGAGACAATATAATCAAAACCCTCCATTTACAGGAGGGTTTTTGATTATAAGAAAATATCTAAAATTCAGCATTCTTAAAACTTAAGCAACACGAATAATTTTTAAATTCATTGTCTAGATTTCTCAATAGTAATATCTCAATACTTACTACTTCTCCATCTGCTCGATAACACCCTGCGTTACCCCGGTATTAGAAAAACCACCATCGTGAAATAAATTCTGCATGGTAACCATTTTAGTAAGGTCACTAAAAAGAGTAACACAATAATTTGCACAATCTTCAGCACTTGCATTACCAAGCGGGCTCATTTTTTCTGCATAAGAAATAAAACCATCAAAACCTTTTACACCACTACCTGCTGTGGTTCTTGTAGGGCTTTGAGACACGGTATTTACACGAACGTGTTTTTTTACTCCGTAATGATAACCGAAACTTCTTGCTACACTTTCTAACAAAGATTTTGCATCAGCCATTTCATTGTAATCAGGAAAAACTCGTTGTGCAGCTATATAAGTAAGTGCTACGACACTTGCCCATTCATTCAACGCATCATGCTTCATACAACAAGCCAGCACCCGGTGCAGGCTCATGCTGCTTATTTCAAAAGTTTTTAGGTTATGTGTGTAATCTATCTCAGTATAATGCTTGCCCTTGCGCACATTTATACTCATACCTATTGAGTGTAAAATAAAATCAAAACCGCCACCAAAATGCTCCATCGTTTTTGCAATCAGGTTTTCTACATCATCTGCACTGCTCACATCACAAGCAATTACCGGTGCTCCTATCTTTTCTGCAAGTTTGTTTATTTCTCCCATGCGCATCGCCACAGGTGCATTGCTCAGCACTATCTCTGCGCCTTCTTCATGGCATTTTAAAGCCGTTATCCATGCAATAGATTTCTCATCCAATGCACCAAAAATGATTCCTTTTTTCCCTTTCAGTAAATTATACATAACAAGTTTGTTGATTAATTGGAGGTTTGAAAAATGCTAAATTAATTAATATTTTTTAAAGGAAGTTTTGGCAACTTTTACCTTCAACCTTATTTTTTATTTCCCAAATATAGGTTCAAAATCATGTTGCTGAATTAGTCTTTTAATTATATCATTAGTTTTTATCCCTGATCGTATTTCAGCATCCTGCCAATTTTATATTTGTCCAAATCTAATACAGGCCTGCATTTAAAGAAACATGATACATTCCATTTTGCAATTTTTTCATTAACGTGCCATTTCATTAAACACTTTTTTTGCCAAATACTCGCCAAATTTCGTTCCATCAATCATGGCATCGTTTCCAATTAGCAATCCACTTTTATACGCCTTTTTGCCTAATGTAGTTTTATAAAATTCGGTTAACTGAAAAATTTCATCATTATTAAAATATTTTCGATAGAGTCTTATATATAAATCATGATAATAATTCCTGACTTCATCGCTGTTTAATTCATTGTAAAAACGGTCAAGAAAAGTAGTTAGATTAACGGCTGTATTCTCTATCTGCTTTTGCTTTATAAGATCGCCTGTCATTTTTATTACACTATTTACTGCGTCTATTTCTATAATCAGCTTTTCAATACTTCTAGTTAATTCATCATTGGGTATTACAGTTGTATCAAAAGTTTTTGTGGGCTCCAGGGTCATTGCTTCGCCTGGTGGTCTAACCATCCCGACAGTATCTACTGTTAAAGTAGTAACAACAAGATCTTCCTCTATTTCTTGCACTCTTTCTAATTTAGCTGCAGTTGCTTTTTTCTGATGCTTCTTTTGTGCCTGTGTTGAAATACTACAAATCAAAAGAATCGAAATCAATAGGCGTATTCTTACTGTCATCATTGAATTATTTTGATAGTCTTTTAAAGTTGCCTTTTACCAGCATTGCACTCTACCATCTCACTTATTAATTCATCATTTCTTTTGCATTCTCCAATGCTGCAGCTGTTGGTTTTTCGCCGCTTAGCATTTGCGCAATGGCTACTATTCTCTCATCTTCATTTAATAACCGAACAGATGTTTGTATTTTATCTTTTACAATTTGTTTGTAAACAAAATAGTGCGCATTTGCCTTGGCAGCAATTTGCGGTTGGTGTGTTATAGCAATTAGCTGGTGAGAACCTGAAAGTTCTTTCATAATGATGCCCACTTGCTTCGCTGCCTCGCCACTTATACCTGTATCAATTTCATCAAATATTAAAACAGGCAGTTGTAATTTTTTTGACACCAACGATTTTACTGAAAGCATTAAACGGCTCAATTCTCCACCACTTGCAACTTTATGCAAAGGTTCAAAACGGTTGGTTTTATTTGCATCAAACAAAAAGTTTATTTCGTCGCTGCCATTTACAGAAAGTATAATAGGGTTTATGCCAACTTTTATTTGTGCATTGGGCATACCAACTTGTGTGAGCAAATCATTTACTTTTTGGGTAAACGGCTTTACCTGCGCAACCCTGTTTGCATTTATTTTTACAGCTATTATAGTTGCTTCCTCAAATAATTTTCTACTTTCTTTTTCTGCCTTTTCTATTCCGTTCGTAATATTAAAAACAGCATCGAGTTTTTGTTGTAAAGTTTCCTGTATTTCTAAAAGCTGTTGTGTAGTTGCAACGCCGTGCTTTTTTAATAACCTATAACCTGCAGAAAGCCTCTCGTTTACTGTATTTATACGCTCGGCATCATAAATAATTTTATCATCTATACCCTCCAGCTCCTCTGCAACATCCTGTATTTCCAACTGTGCACTGAGTAATCTTTTTTGCAGTTCTTCAATAGCTGGGCTGTATTCTTTTAGAGGCGAAAGTTTTTGAGAAAGAGATTTCAAACTTTGCACAATAGGTTCTTCGCCACCTGATAGACCACCATAAACAGCACCGAGTTGCATTTTTATATCTTCCGCATTGCTCAATATCTTTACTTCAACGTCCAATTCCTCCAACTCATTTTCTTTTAGACTAAAATCCGTAAATTCTTCGAGTAAAAATTTATTGTAATCGGCTTCCTTGTCTGCATTGGCTTGTTGCAGTCGCAATGTTTCTAATTCATTTTTTACAGCACTGTATTTTGTAAAAACTACTTTTAATTGCGCAAGTAAAGGTCCATTATCAGCGAGTGCGTCCATCACTTGTCGTTGAAAATTTTCTGAACCAATTTCAAGGGTATCAAACTGGCGGTGCAGATCTACAAGGTTTGCAGTAAGTTCTTTTAACTGCGATAAATTTACAGGCGTATCGTTTACAAAACTCCGGCTTTTTCCATTTGCTGCAATTTCACGCCTTATTAAAATCTCTTCTTCTTTGTCAAGGTCATTATTTAAAAAAAACTGCTGGACTGCTTCATTGTTCTTTATAAAGAAAGAAGCCTCCACAATACATTTTTTATCCTTGTCCTTTAAAATCGAAGTATCTGCACGTTTACCTAACACAAGATCGAGAGCACCCATTAATATACTTTTTCCTGCACCGGTTTCACCGGTTATAATGTTCAGTTTTTGTGAGAAACTGATGGTTAGTTCATCAATGATAGCGTAGTTGACTATTCGTAATTTTTGCAGCATAATTGTGAAGGCAAATTAACGAAAAATGAACTTCAATGGGAGAAGAATATTGACTTTGTTTAAACCCCCAAAATTTTAAGCGGCAAAGCTACTTTACACCGGAAGTTGTAAGAAGATTTATTCGAAAATATTTCCGGAAAATCATCTTTCATTCGACTGCTTTTCTAATATTTTAAAGTGAGCAGAATAGAAGCAAATAATTGGTAGTGCTCACTCTTCTACCGACACGCCCTACAGTAAATCGAGTAGGAAGTAGGGGATTATTTCCCCCACTGTCCTCTCACACCACCGTACGTGCCGTTCGGCATACGGCGGTTTGTTAGAATAATGATGTCTGCAACGTGGTACGATTGTGATAATACCGCTTTTCTTTTACAGGGCTACTGTTTTACTGTATC
>JBJXGJ010000065.1:0-3093 GCA_046153805.1 Ferruginibacter sp.
TATACAGATGGTTCAGATAGTATTATTGGAAGCGGTAACAAAAATAAACAGGGAATTTTTATAATAGCGAATTAATTGCTTCTTTAAGTTCGTTATTTTCTAGCAACGGAAAACCTAATGGTTCATTTTTTTTAAACAGATTTAGTTGCTTTGCTAAATTAAATCCTTGTTGTTGTGCTGCCTGGCAGTATTTTTTGTCAGCTAAATATTTTGCCAGATATTCCTGCTCGGTTTGCCCGGGCGTAGCAATTAAGATTGCCGGCTGCTGTAGCACAGCAAGATCCATAATAGTTGAGTATCCACTTCGTGCAATTACTATTTTTGCTGACTGTATTAAACTGTTCAGTTTTTCTGCAGGCAAGTGATTGTATATTTCTATCAACTTATTTTGAGATAATAATTGCTGCATGGCACCCGGCAAGCCCCTTACCAGAACTATCTTAAAAGAACATTCCTTCATTTGTGCAAGTAGTATGTTTTCAAGTGTAGTTCTTTGTGGTTCAGGGCCCGACAGCACAATCAGTAATTCAATATTTTTTTTATTTTCTTCTTTCCTACACCTTGATAATACACCAATATATTTTAAGTCAATGTCAGGCATTGGTTTGGGATGAGAAAGTTTTCCTGCAAGATTTTTTTCCCCTTTTTTGTCGGATACCCAACATGCAGAAAACTTTTTTATAAGCCTATAATTTATTTTTTGTACCACTGAGTTTGTAAAAGCATTTCCTGTTTCGATGCGCAACTGGTGGGTAATAAAAATACTGGTAACCGCTTTATTGTACAACCCGTAACGATTATCCGATATTACAATGTCAATTCTATAGTCTTTAATTATTTGCTGAAGCCATTTGTGTTCAGCTTTTATGGCTTTTAATATTTTAGGTACCTGGCTTAGTATTTTTAGGCTAAAAAAAAGACGGCTTTTAGCATAAGAAATTCTGTAGCCAGGCAATGGAATAATTGTGAGAGATGGAAATTCTTGTCGCAGTAAAATGGCGGCTTTTTTTTCTGCTGCAATCAATACTTCAAAACCTGCATGTATTAATTGTTGAATAACAGGGACGCATCTGGTAGCGTGGCCAAGGCCCCAATCGAGCGGCGCTACCAAAACACGTTTAGCACTTATGTTAATATTTTTATCAGAAGAAATCAAAATGAATATTTGTAAACAAAAATTTGTTATTTTGTACAACACTTATGCAAAAGATAATAAAAATAACTTCGTTAGCTCTGATTGCACTTGCTTTGGTTGCAACCGGTTGCACATCCACCAAAAAAAGTACTTGTGGCTGTACGGGAATGGTAGGTTATAAATAAACCAATTATTATGTCATCGAACCGTGATCTTCTTGTTTTGTTTAGGCAACATGCTATGACGCAGCAAGATATTGACAAACAATTATTGCAGTTAAACAACCTTTTGTTTACAACAGAAAGGCTCGACAATTTTGTTGGCGCCCACGAAATATTGGATCTCAACCGCTATAAAATTATAAGCAACCCTGTGGAGATTAAAAAGCTTATACGGCAGAAAAAATTATCAAAGCCTTTTATATTTTTCAACAATAAAAACTAATTGTTTTTATTCTACTTTCAAAAGTGCCGTCTTCAACTTATCCAGCACATCTTTTATATCATTCTTTTTAACGCAGCCAACACTTATCCTGTACCAATAGCTGTCTGCGCTTGCACCAAAACTGCTAAAAGGCACCATTGCAAGCTTTGCTTCATTTAAAATATATTCAGTAACATCCGGCTGTTTTTCCAGCACTTTTCCATTTGCCTTTTTTCCTACAAGGTCTATTTTAACTGTTAGGTATATTGCCGCCTGTGGTACAATTGCATCTACCGGAAATCCTTCATCTTTAAGCGCAATAAAACCTTCATGAATATTGCGTAATCTATAATTAATTTCTTTTTTAAAATGGTTAGAATAAGTTTCTACGGCTTCGTTTTGTACAAGGTATTTTGCTACGGCTTTTTGTTCTGCCATAGGCGCCCATGCACCTATATGACTGTTAATGGCTTTCATTTTTGCAATTAAATGTGCAGGTCCCATGCTCCAGCCTACACGCACGCCCGTCGCGGCAAAAGCCTTGCTTATTCCATCTATAAACACTGTGTATTCTTTCATTTTTGGGCGAAGCGAAATCGGGTTAAAATGTACCGTATCGCCGAACGTAAGTGTCCAATAAATTTGATCGAATAACAGATATAATTTTTTTTCTTCTTCTCCCCGCTTTTCATTTTCTTCAATTACCAAATCGCAAATAGCTTCTAAATCTTCTCTTTTAAAAACTGTACCTGTGGGGTTCAGTGGAGAGCACAAAGCTATTAATGCGGCACCTTTTACATGCGGACTGATCTGCTCCATGGTCGGCATAAAATTATTTTCTTGGGTCGCCTCTATTTTTATATGCTCACCTTCTGTAAAATGCGTGTAATGGTTATTGTTCCAGCTTGGTACAGGGTAAATTACTTTATCTCCTTTATCTACAATAGCTCTATAGGCAGCGTAAATTAGGGGTCGCCCACCAGCAGCAATCATAATTTCAGATAAGTCAAAATTGAGCTCTTCTTTATTTTTTATAAAAGACGCAACCGCTTTTCTCAGGTCAGTTTCTCCATCGGCTATAGGATACGTTGTGTAGCCATTGTCGTACGCCGACTTAATTTCGTTACGTAGTAACTCTGGTATAGGAAACTCAGATGAATCAAAATCGCCAATAGTATAATTATAGATATGCTCACCCTTGCTTATTTTTTCTTTTATAATGGCCCCAAGTTTTACAATTTCAGATCCTATTAAAGTTTGTGCTAGTATACTTAGTTTTGGTATAGCCATAATAAATGATTGGGAGTAGAAGGGTTTTTACAAATGTAACTGATAGCAGGTTCATTTCAAAACAGCCTGCTTTTGCTACCGGATAATTATTGCTACACGATAATCTGTGTCAAACAATAAATCGAGTAGGAAGTAGGGGATTATTTCCCCTACTGTCCTCTCACACCACCGTACGTGCCGTTCGGCATACGGCGGTTTGTTAGAATAATGATGTCTGCAATGTAGTACGGTTGTGATAATGTTGG
>JBJXGJ010000067.1:0-13563 GCA_046153805.1 Ferruginibacter sp.
CTGTAGTTGGTATAAGTTTTGGATCTTCTATTTTTTTTCTGTTTATACTTACACCCCCACTCATTATCATTTTTTTTGCATCTCCTTTGCTCGCAAAAATACCTGCATCTGTAAACATAGTTGCTACATCTATACCTATCTCAAATGCATTTTTTGTAATGCTGGTTCTAGTTATTCCGCTAATATTATTCAATTCTTTTTCAGATAAACTATCTGCTGATGCATTTTGTGCTGCAAAGAATTTTTCAGTGGTTTCTATTGCTTTTAAGTATTCGTCTTTTCCATGTACGAAAATGGTTAATTCTTCTGCTAATTTTTTTTGAAGTTGTCTTTTACCTGCATCTTGTTTATGAGCTCTCGTAAGATCTTTTATTTCTTCCTGTCGCAAAAAAGTAAAAATTTTAATCCAGTTTTCTGCATCTTCATCGCCTGCATTTAGCCAAAACTGATAAAACTCATAAGGCGTAGTTTTTTCTGCATCCAGCCATATATTTCCAGCTTCCGATTTTCCAAATTTTGTACCATCAGCTTTTTTTATAAGTGGGCATGTAAAGGCAAAGGCTTCTCCGCCACTTTTTCTGCGAATCAATTCCGTACCTGTTACAATATTACCCCATTGGTCGCTTCCACCCATTTGCAATTTGCAGTTCCTATTTTTATACAACCAGTAAAAATCGTATCCCTGCACAAGCTGATAAGTAAATTCTGTAAAGCTCATCCCATTTTCACCATCCAGTCGCTTTTTTACACTGTCTTTTGCCATCATATAATTTACAGTTATATGTTTGCCGGCATCTCTAATAAAATCTAAAAAGCTTATGTTTTTAAACCAGTCGTAATTGTTGACCAATAATGCAGCATTAGATAAAGATGGGTCGAAATTTAAGAATTTTTGTAATTGCCTCTTTACGCCATCCACATTTTTATTTAGGGTTTCTTCACTCAGCATGTTTCTTTCCTCGCTCTTGCCACTTGGGTCGCCCACCATGCCTGTAGCACCACCTACAAGAGCAACAGGTATATGTCCTGCTTTTTGTAAATGTACCAGCAGTAATATTGGTACAAGACTACCAATATGCAGACTGTCAGCTGTAGGATCGAAACCTATATAACCAGATGTTATTTCTTTATTAAGTTGTTCTTCTGTGCCCGGCATAATATCCTGTAGCATTCCTCTCCACTTTAGTTCCTCCAAAAACTTATTCATACCAATATAATTTTTGCAAAAATAAGGCTGTAGGTATGTTTGCCAGCCTACATTTTTTACCAATACAGGCAAAACACATAAAATGCTTATTTTTTTTTAATTATTTTTTTAACGAAGCGTACAGTTTTCAAGTCTTTAGCGTCTTTAAATACGTAGATGTTGTACAAAAATTGACTCGCCTTTTGTATATTTGTCTTCGGTTCACACATTTTCTGTGTTTATTTACACTTTTTTTAACTCTAGGCGTTAATGAAAGTGTTATTGGTTTTCACAAATACTAATACAGGCTTTATGAAACAAAGCATTTTTGCTTTTTTATTGTTTTCCTTTTTTGCTACTACAGTTTATTCGCAGTTTAGAAAATATTCAAACGAATTTTTAAATATTGGAGCAGGGGCACGAGGGCTGGGTATGGGAAGTGCGCAGGCTGCATCTGTGAATGATGCAACAGCAGGCTATTGGAACCCAGCTGGCCTTGCAGAAGTGAAAAATAACCCTGCCGCTACCATTATGCACGCAGAATATTTTAGTGGTATAGCAAAATATGATTATGCGGCGGTTGCAGTTCCTGTTCAGGATAATAAGCGCACTGTAGGTTTTTCATTACTTCGTTTTGCCGTAGACGATATTCCCAACACACTTTTTTTGGTGGAGCCAGATGGTAGTATCAACTATAATAACATTCAAACATTTTCTTCTGCAGATTATGCATTTCTAATATCTGTTGCACAAAAAGTAAAGGAAACAGATAATTACACCATTAATGCCGGCTTAAATGCGAAGGTTATCTACCGTAAAGTGGGAAAATTTGCCAATGCTTGGGGCTTTGGTTTAGATGCAGGTGTACAAATGAGGGGCGAAAAATGGAGTGTGGGCCTTGTTGCAAAAGACCTAACAACAACATTTAATGCATGGACATTTAAGTTTACAGAAAAAGAAAAGGAAGCGCTTTATCTTACTAAAAATGATATACCAGTGAGGTCCACAGAACTTACAGCGCCAAGAATTGTTGTTGGTGGTGCTTATACATTTGATATAGGTGAAAATTTTAAGCTTCAAACAGAAGCAAACGTTGATGTAACATTTGACGGAAAAAGAAATACAGTACTAAGCGGCAGCACAGTGAGCGCAGACCCACACCTAGGCTTGGAAGGTGCTATAAAAGACGTATTTTTCGTAAGAGCTGGTGTAACTAATTTTCAAAAAGCATTATCAGACGGCGATACATTGAACCAAAAAAAAGTGTGGATTTATCAGCCTAGCCTAGGTGCAGGGTTTAAGATAAAAAACGTAAACATTGATTATGCGTTTACAAATCTTGCCAACCAAAACAATCCATTGTACACGCACGTAGTTTCGCTCCGCATAAATTTCGGCAAAAAAAATGAAGAATAAATACTTTCAAAACTGAACTGTTATGACCAAAAAAATACTATTACCCATTCTCCTGTTGTTTGCATATGCTGCGCAGGCACAATTAAACAACAGCTGGATAGATTACAGCAAAACTTATTACAAATTTAAAATTGCTGCAGATAATATCACTCGCATACCTCAAACAGCCGTTGCATTCGCTGGGCTAGCGGCAACGAATGCAGATCATTTTCAATTGTGGAGAAACGGGCAACAAGTAAGGTTGTTTACGTCGGTTACAGGTGCGCCGCTGGCAAGTGGTGATTTCATTGAGTTTTGGGGAGAAATGAATGATGGGAAAGCTGATGCAACGTTGTACAAAAAGCCACAATTCCAATTAGCCGATAGGTTTAGTTTAGAAACAGATACCGCTAATTATTTTCTAACAGTGAACTCGGAAGGTGGCAACTTACGATATACAACTGCCGTAAATAACGCACCAGTTGCAGCAACGCCCGACGCTTATTTTATGCGTAATATTGATGTGTACTATAGAGACAATTTAAACAGGGGTTATGCAAGAGATTTAGGGGAATATGTTTACTCTTCTGCCTACGATGCAGGAGAAGGATACACAACTGGAGAAAAAAATATTGGAACCCCGTTTACACAAACACTAACAGGTTTGAACGTTTTTACGGGGGGGGCTTCTAACAGCCTGTCTATACGGGCAAAAGTGTTTTCAAATACCGATAACATCCAAAGGAAAATTACATTAAGATTATTTTCTACATCAATTTCATCAATTGTTACATCCCATACTTCAGAGGCATTATTTAATGTTACTGGACAGCCTTTAAGTCTTTTACAAAATACATCTACCGCAGATATTTCAATTGCAAACAGTAACATCTCAAACCCCGTAGTAAACGACAGATTTGTTGTTGCTACTGTTGGAATTACTTACCCTGCAACATTTAATTTTAACAACAGTAAGTCATTTTCTTTTGAACTTGCTGCTGCATCGGGCAATTATTTGGTGATAGATAATTTTAACTACGGCACAACTGCTCCTGTTTTATACGACATAAACAATGGCACAAGATATGTGGGCGATATAGCATCTACCCCTGGTAAAGTAAAATTTCTTTTACCAGCATCTACAGATCCGATAAGAAAGTTTATTTTAAACAATGTTGAATCAGCCAATATTGCCCCTGTGAGTACACTGACAGCCAAAAATTTTATTAATTATAATACCCCGGCAACCCGTGGAGATTATGTTATCATCAGCAATCCTGTACTATATAATGATGGTGCAGGTGTAAACAATGTTGAACTTTACAGAGCTTACAGGAGTTCAGCAAATGGTGGCGGATACAATGCCAAGGTTTACGACATCAATGAATTGACAGATCAGTTTGGGTTTGGTATTAAGTCTCATCCTACAGCTATCAGAGATTTTGTGAGGTTTATGGACGTACAATACCCCACGAAACCAAAATTTATCTTCATTATAGGTAGGGGAGTAACCTACCAAGGTAAAAGGCCAAATGAATCGAATCCAATTGCAGCGCAGTTAGACCTTGTTGGAACCTTTGGCTGGCCTGCATCTGACGTATTGTTGACTTCTCAACCCGGTGCAACTTTACAAATAACACCTGTTGGAAGGCTTGGAGCCATTAGCGGTACTGAAGTAGGAATATATTTACAAAAAGTATTGCAATATGAAACAGCACAAAGAACACAAAGCCCTTTAATTGCAGATAAGGATTGGATGAAAAAAATGATTCACATTGTGGGGGGTAAAACCGAAGGCGAAAGCACTCAATTGGGCGATTATATGGACCAGTATAAGGCAATTGCAGAAGATACTTTATATGGTGGTGATGTGGAAACGTTTCGTAAGACATCAGTAGCAACTGTACAACAGGCAAGCAGCGCAAGAATTTCGGAATTGTTTCAGCAAGGGCTTGGGTTTGTAGGTTATTTTGGTCACTCATCTGCCACAACATTTGAGTTTAACATAAGTGATCCTTCGAACTATAATAACCCTGGTAAATATCCATTTTTTAATGCAAGCGGTTGTATAGCTGGTGATTTTTATAGTTATGATCCTGCAAGGCTTTTAGGTGGTACCACACTTACAGAAAAATACATTTTTGCAAACCAGCGGGGTAGTATAGGTTTTCTGGCTGATACGCATTTTGGTATCCCATTCGCCTTGAATAATTATAACAAGAGGTTCTATAAAAATTTCTCACTTTTAATGTACGGAGCGTCTGTTGGGCAGCAATTAAAAGAGGTAAATGCCTTTTTAGATGGTGCAGATACCACATCCTTCCTTAATTATTTTACAAGAATACATTTAGAACAAATAAACCTGAACGGTGACCCTGCCGTTAAGATAAACGCATTTCCAAAAGCAGATTATGTTATTGAAGAGCCGTCTGTCGTTGTTTCTCCCAATGTAATTTCAGTTGCAGATCCTTTTTTTAATGTGAAAGTAAACATGAGAAATATTGGTAAAGCGGTGAATGATTCAATAAGGGTTTCTGTAAAAAGATTGTTGCCAAATGCAACTGTGGCCATTTCGTTAATGGACACGATCATACCTGCAATTAAATTTGCAGATAGCCTAAATTTAAATGTTCCGATAAATCCGGCAACTGACAACGGTTTAAATAAAATTATTGTGGAGGTTGACTGGACAAACCGTGTAAATGAGGTTTATGAAACGAACAACAAAGTAACCAAAGATGTATTTATTTTTGAGAACACATTAAACCCAGTTTACCCCTATAATTATTCCATTGTAAATAACCAGAATATCACTTTTTCTGCCAGCACCGCTAATCCGCTTATACCGGTAAGCACTTATATAATGGAGATAGATACAACCGAATTGTTCAATTCGGCCTTCAAAAAGACATATAATACATCCAGCATTGGGGGTGTCATTCAGTTTACTCCTACAAATCTTACATTAACAGACAGTACGGTTTACTATTGGAGAACTTCGGTTGTTCCCACCACTGGTAATAATATTTGGAATACGTTTTCTTTTGTGTATTTACCTGCGAGTACGCCCGGTTTTAATCAGTCGCATTATTATCAATTTTTAAAGAATCAGTATAGCGGAGTTAATTTAGGTGCGGACAGAGTATTTAAATATGCGCCAAGGTCTATTCCGTACAATATCAGAACTGCTGTATATCCTAATTCGAGCCAGCAGGATGATTACTCTATCACCAATGGGGGATTTGTGGAACAGAATGGATTAGCAGCTCCTTTCGGTTCTAATAATAATGCTTTGAGATTTTATATTATTGATACACTAACCTTAAAGCCATTATTTAATCAAACTGTTGGTACAGCAGGCCTTTATGGAAGTAACAATCCTATTCCAATTAACAGTGGTCAGACTGCGGGATATTTCCAATTTAGTATTATTACCGCTTCACAACGGCAAGTTGTAAAACAGTTTTTAGATAACAATATCGCACCTGGTAATATTATAGTAATGGTGAATTGCCCGGGCAATGTAAATACACATTATCCTCTAGAGTGGTCAACTGACCCAGGCAGTAATCTATATACAACCCTAAAGGCAATGGGCTTTTCGCAGATTGATCAAATTACAAGTCATGTGCCCTTTGTTTTTGCAGTGAAAAAGGGAAGCAATGTACCGATAACGCAAACCGTAGGTGTTTACGCAGACCTTCTAAATGTACCATTTATTGCTACAGGAGTTTCATTGTCAGGAGAAATAACATCTGATGTATTTGGGCCTGCAAAAATGTGGAATGAATTGCATTGGCGAGGAAGAAAATTAGAAGTAGCTAATAATGACAGGACAGCTGTCTCCATAATTGGCCTTAACATAACTGGTACAGAAGATATTCTTGCAACCGTTAATCCTGCAAATGATACGACGCTATCATGGATTAATCCTATTACTTACCCAAGATTAAGATTGAAAATGTTAAATGCAGATTCCACCACTGCCACCCCAAATCAACTAAAATACTGGCTGATAAATGGAGAAATGTTGCCGGAAGGCGCTGTAGCACCTAACATCAGATATAACATGAAGGATACAGTAGAAATTGGGGAGCCTATTAATTTTTCTGTAGCATTTAAGAATATAAGTCTGGTTAAGTTTGATAGTTTAATGCAGATAAGTTTGAAAATTAGGACAGCTAGTAATTTTGATAGCATCATAAATATTCCTAGGGGTAAAATTCTAATTGCAGGAGATACCTTGGTGGCTTCTTATACAATTCCGTCAGAAAAATACCCCGGAAAAAATACCTTATTTATAGACTTTAATCCAAATTATGCTCAGCCTGAACAGTCACGTTTTAATAATATTCTGTATAAGGATTTCTTTGTGAAATCAGATCCTTTTAACCCTTTGCTGGATGTGACTTTTGATGGTGTCCATATTTTAAGCAGAGATATTGTGGCGTCAAAACCAGCAATACTTATTAAACTAAAAGATGAAAACAGGTTTCTTGCCCTAAAGGATACAGGTTTATTAAAAGTTCAGCTAAGGTATCCTGATCAAACATTACGCAACATAAGTTTTGGTGATACCATGCGTTTTAACCCAGCAAACTTATCAGCAGGTGAAAATGCAGCAACCATTGACTTTAAGCCCTTTTTGCAACAAGATGGAGAATATGAATTGATAGTTTCGGGTAAAGATGTGGCGGGCAATAGTGCAGGTGCTTTAAATTATCGAACTGTTTTTTCAGTTATCAATAAGCCAATGATAAGTGAACTTCTTAATTATCCCAATCCTTTCACAACTTCAACGGCATTTGTATTTACACTTACGGGTAGCCAGGTACCCCAAAATATGAGGATACAGATACTTACAATAACAGGTAAAGTAGTGAGAGAAATTACAAAGCAGGAACTTGGGCCAATACACATAGGTAGAAATATCACAGATTTTAAGTGGGATGGTACGGATATGTATGGACAACAACTTGCAAACGGCGTGTATATTTATCGTGTTATTACGAACTTAAATGGAAAATCGCTGGATAAATACAAAGCTGATGGCGATAACACAGGCAAATATTTTAACAAAGGATACGGTAAAATGTATCTGATGCGTTAATTGAAATATAGTTTTAGAGCCCCACGTTGGTGGGGCTTTTTTAATGCGCTTTTTTAAGCTACGTTGTTCTTCTTTCACGCTGATTCTGCCTGTTTTAAACCATCAGTCTGAATTTCGTTTTACGAGCTAGCTCTTTATATGCCTTCGTCGTTTAACTTACTTTGCATCTCCACCCTTAAACACATATTTTTGCAATAAAAAGAATGGCTAAAATTGGGATAAACATTGCAACCGGAAGTTTGCAAAAAGAAGAAATTATTGTGGGGATTGATTTGGGTACAACCAATAGCCTGATCGCTATTATACATCCGGATACAAAACAAGCCGTAGCTTTAAAAGAACACGACAGTTCTTCCTTGGTACCCTCAATAATTCATTTTGATAAAGCAGGTAATGTAGTAGTAGGTAATGAAGCAAAAGAATTTTTAATAACATCGCCGGAGCGAACTATTTTTTCTGCAAAAAGACTGCTTGGAAAAAACTACGATGATATAAAAGCAAATGCCTCTTTTTTCTCCTACAAAATAATTGACAATGATAAAGACAAACAGGTAAAAATTAAAATTGACGATCGGTTTTATGCTCCAGTAGATCTGTCTGCACTTATACTGAAAGAACTTAAAGAAAGAGCAGAGCATATTATTAAAACGCCTGTAAATAAAGCAGTCATTACAGTACCGGCTTATTTTAACGATGCTCAAAGGCAGGCAACCAGAGATGCCGGCAAACTTGCAGGGCTTGATGTGTTGCGAATAATAAACGAACCTACAGCGGCAAGTCTTGCTTACGGGCTTGGTATAAATAAAGACGAACACAAAACCATTGCGGTATATGATTTGGGCGGCGGTACATTCGACGTATCAATCTTAAAATTAAACAGCGGTGTTTTTGAAGTGCTTTCTACAAACGGCGACACTTACCTTGGGGGCGACGATTTTGACAATGCTATTGTAAAACACTGGCAACAGCAGGCAAATTTTACTGATGATGAATTACTCGCAGATCGTTCCCTTGCACAGGCATTAAGATTGAAAGCCGAAGAAGCAAAAAAGCATCTTTCGGATAATGAAAATTTTTCATCAACATTAAACGGAATAGAAATTACTATAGATAAGAGTGAATTGAACAAACTGATAAAGCCTTTAGTTGATAAAACAATTGAGAGTTGTAAAAAGGCTATGAAAGATGCAGCGCTTACTAAAAATGAAATAGATGAAATAATAATGGTTGGTGGCAGTACTAGGGTGCCGTTGGTAAATGAAATGGTGAGCCATTATTTTGGCAAACCGGTAAACAATTCTGTAAATCCTGACGAAGTGGTGGCCTTAGGCGCAGCCATACAGGCCGATATTTTAGCAGGCAATAACAAAGATGTTTTGTTGCTGGATATTACGCCTTTAAGCCTTGGTATTGAAACTGCCGGAGAGTTGATGGATGTATTGATACCACGCAATGCAAAAATACCCTCGGGCACAGCAAGAGAATACACGACACAATTAGACGGGCAGGCAAACATGCGTATAAGTGTGTACCAGGGTGAAAGAGACATTGTAAAAGACAACAGATTGCTGGCAACACTTAATCTTAAAGGTATTCCCGCAATGCCTGCAGGTATGGCAAAAGTGCAAGTAAGTTTTTTAATAAATGCTGATGGAATACTTACGGTAAAAGCAAAAGAACTGAGGAGCGGGGTAGAACAAAGTATAGAAGTAAAACCACAGCTAGGTATCGACGATGAAACGGTGGAAAAAATGTTGCTCGATTCTATGGCCAATGCTGAAAATGATATTGCAGCCCGTGCATTGGCTGAAGCAAGCACAGAAGGAGAACAATTGCTGAAAACCACCGAGCGGTTTTTGCAAAAAAATGCTGATAAATTAATTAATAACGAATTGTCTCAAACAGCTGAGGCAATGCAGGCTTTACAACTGGCACTCACCATGGCAGATAAAAATTTAATACAGACAAAAACAGAAATATTAAATGATATCTCCCGCCCTTATGCAGAAAGAATTATGAACAGTGCTGTAGGAGAGGCTATGAAAGGAAAAAACATATAAATATTTATTTTCCTTAAAATGAACTCAGAGAAAAAATATTTCCCTCAACTAGATTCAATAAGAGGAATATCGGTATTAGCTGTTTTCATTTTTCATGCTTATACACCAAAACTTGGCGATTCTTTATTTGAGGAATTTATAGTCTTTATTTTAGCTCATTTAGGAATGGGATTGGATGTATTTTTTATACTTTCTGCATTTTTGCTTACTCTATTAGGAATGAACGAATTTGAAAAAACCGGCAAATTTTCTTTAAAGAATTATTGCATAAGAAGAGTATTACGAATTTGGCCGTTGTATTTCTTACTCATGTTTTTTTCATTTGTTGTACTTCCGATTGTTCAACACTATTCAGGGCATCAACTTACACTTCCACCGGCATATTGGTATTTATTTTTTATTTCTAATTTTTATTTGCCTGACCATGTCTTCTTTTTAAGATTGTTATGGACATTATCTATTGAAGAACAATTTTATATTGTTTGGGGCATATGTTTATTGTTTTTTCAAAAATATTTAAGGTGGGTAATTGCAATTTTCGCTTGTGTAAGTATCACCTTTATTCTTTTTCAAACGCTGGCAGGAGTTGGCATTTATTTTCATACCCTCAGCTACATTATTGATATGATGTGCGGGGCATTTGCAGCCTATTGCATACAGCGTAAGAATAAAATTTATCACTTTATCAATAATTTCACAAAGTCGCAAACCTTTGTTTTTTATATGTTTCTCCCTTTACTTTTTACTATTTATTTTTTAGTTGACAAAGAATTAACGGGGGTATCCTATTATTTGAATATAGAGATCTTTAGAGTGATTTTCATAATATTTTGCAGCCTTGTGGTAATGGAACAAATGCGAGAACAACCGTCTGTTCTTAATTTATCAGGCAATCGGTTTTTAGTATACACCGGCAAGATATCCTACGGGCTGTATTGTTTTCATGGCTTTGTTATTTCCTTTGGAAATTTATTATTATTAAAACTGGATGTAAAAACTCCCGGTCTTATTCAAGCAATTGTTTACCTCTTACTTACATTTTTAATTGCCAGTATAAGTTATAATTATGTTGAAAAACCGTTTCTCAAATTAAAAGAAAGATTAAGAAGGTTTTGATAGGCTATTCATCCTGTTCACATATTTCCCCACCATATCAAATTCTAAATTGACCATATCACCAGCCTGCAGTGTGTGCATGTTGGTATGCTCATAGGTGTAAGGGATAATCGCAACAGTAAAGGATGCATCTGTAATATTAAAAATGGTAAGGCTTGTACCGTTTAAAGAGATAGAACCTTTTTCGATAATAAGCGAAGCAAATTTTTTGTCGAACTCAATAATATATTCCCAGCTACCGTCCTTTGTTATAATTTCTTTGCAGGTTCCAACGGTATCTACATGCCCTTGTACGATGTGGCCATCAAGTCTGCCATCAAAGCGAAGGCACCTTTCTAAATTAACGATTGTACCTTCTTGCCAGTTGCCCACAGTCGTTTTTTTAAGGGTTTCCTCAATAGCAGTAACTGTATAGCTATCTCCATTAATAGTTTCAATAGTTAAGCATACACCGCTGTGGCTAATGCTCTGGTCAACCTTAATTTCTGACACAAGTGGTGCTTTTATACTTAAAGTAACATTACCGCCGTAGGTTTCTACCTTTTCAATCGTCCCTAATTGCTCTATTATTCCTGTAAACATGGTGTAAATTTCGGATTTTGTTTATAATATTTCTTTTTTTAAATTTTTCTTTTATCTTTGCAATCCTAATTCACCAAAAGGGGGTATAATACAATGTTAATAATAGATTCTAAAGATTGCGAAAACATAGACAAAGCACTTAAAAAGTACAAGAAGAAATTCGAAAAAAGTCGCACACTTTTACAGTTAAGAGAAAGACAAGCTTTTGTAAAGCCATCTATCCGTCGTCGTATGGAAGTTTTGAAAGCGGTTTACAAGCAACAGCTTTCTGAAGGTAAATTCGATTAATAAAAGGAATAATTTATAATATCAACTGATGGCAGGTTATTATTAACTTTGATCATCAGTTTTTTTATGCCCCTACAGCACCCCAAACAAGTACAGGATTTTGTTGATTTTCTGCATTTTCAAAAAAGATACAGCAGTCATACTGTCTTATCTTATACCAACGACTTATTTTCTTTTTTTTCTTTTTTAGCAAAGGAATATCCGGATACGGAGGTTCACCAGGTAAAGACTTCTTATATCCGAACCTGGCTTGCAGATATGAAGGAGAATGAAATGAGTTCCCGTTCCCTGAACAGAAAAATATCATCGCTTCGTTCCTTTTATAAATACCTTCTTAAAAACGGGATCATACAATCAAATCCGGTGAGTGCGGTTATTTCCCCTAAAATGCCAAAAAGATTACCACAGTTTGTGGCAGAGAGCGATACCGAAAAATTATTTACTGTTGTTGAATATGCTGAGGGGCTACAAGGACTCACTGAAAAACTTGTATTGCAGGTATTGTATTTCACCGGTATGAGAAAAGCAGAACTTATATCATTAAAAGATGCTAATATAGACCAAATGAACGCTCAGATAAAAGTAATGGGGAAAGGAAACAAAGAAAGAGTAATTCCTGTAAATAATACACTGGTTAATGATCTTAAATATTATGTGGCAGAAAAGAAAAGACTTTTGCCAAACAATGAAAGTGGTATTTTATTCATTAGTGATAATGGGGTACGGTTAGATCCCAAGCATATTTACAACATTGTAAAAAAGTACCTTAGTAAGGTAACAACGATCAGTAAAAAAAGCCCTCATGTTTTGCGACATAGTTTTGCTACTCATTTAATGAACAATGGGGCAGACTTAAACGCAGTTAAGGAATTGCTTGGCCACAGCAGTCTAGCAGCAACTCAAATTTATACCCACAACAGTATCGAAAAATTAAAGGATGTATACAAGAAAGCACATCCTAAAGCCTAAAATATTAACTGGTAAAACAAGCTTTTTAAAAATATTTATTGTTAACTTGTAATTACAAATTTTTACAAACAATTTTTCCGTTAACGAGCCTATGGTTTAATTTTTACCTGATTAATTTTTATTTATCACCCAATAAAAAACGGTTATGAACGTAAACATTCAAACAGTGCATTTTGATGCAGATTCAAAATTAGTAGATCACATCGAGAACAAATGCGAGAAAATCACACAGTTTCATGATAGAATAACGAAAGTGGATGTCTATTTAAAACTTGATAACATTGTGCACAATATAAAAGACAAGATTGCCGAAATAAAAGTATTGATACCCGGGCATGAATTTTTTGTAAAGCACTCTTCTAAATCTTTTGAAGAAAGTTTTGATGGCGCACTTGATGCTGTTATAAATCAAATAAAAAGAAAAAAAGAAAAGTTAGCGGCGTAAAGAATTAGTAAAAGCTAAATAAAAATGCCTGTTTGAAAAGAAACAGGCATTTTTATGTTCAGTTTATTTGAAAAAAGTATAAAAAATGTTTTACAAAATTTTTTGGTTAATAAAATTCTCTTACATTTGCACTCCATTAAAAAATATAACGTTGTAAAACTGCCGTGTTTTTTAGTGGAAAGTTCTTTAAATAATAAGCCGAAATAGCTTCCCGCAGTAAGTGCGGGGGTAGAGCATCCCGAAAGTGTTCGGGAAGGTCATTGGATTGACTTTCTGCTAATTTGAAATTTGAAATAAGTGTATAAGCCGAAATAGCTTCCCGCAGTAAGTGCGGGAGTAGAGCATTCCGAAAGTGTCCGGGAAGATTATTCAATCGACTTTCTGCTTAATTGAAATTTGAAATAAGTGTATA
>JBJXGJ010000068.1:0-3477 GCA_046153805.1 Ferruginibacter sp.
TAACGTTGGTAAAATTTACAAAATCATTGTGCGATGCTGAGCCCCTAATATCTGCGGTTTCCCATGCATCTTTTTTTACATTGATGGCAACATTGCTGTTGTCTAAAAAGACAGTGATAAAAGGCGCCTGCCCGTTTACACCAATCACTTTAAAATCAGGAGAAACTATTTTACCTGAAAAACTGAACTTACCTTTTTGAATAGTAGATGCAGCTTCTTCTACACCAGTATTTCCATTAAGCAATTTTAATACTGTGCCATCAGCAGTGCCCTCCACATACCCATTTATTAAGTAGCCATCAACTGCTTTTGAAGCTGCAGAAGCCGGTACCGCTTCAATGGTTTTTACAACGCTTTTTTTTATGGGAGCATTTTTTTTGCCTGTTGTTTGTGCATTTAAAAAAGCCGGTGCAAGTAATAAAATGATGGCAATAGGTTTCATGTAAATAATTTATTGGTGCAATATAATTTATTCGGGCAAATGAGAAAAACCTTCCTTGTTAAAAATATACTATCTAATGGTCCGTAAAAATGATTCTGTCGCCTGTTCAACTGTTTCAGGAGAGCCAAGAGCCTTTATATATGCGCTACCAATTATAGCTCCACGTGCAAATGTACAAGCCGTTTCGTAAGATGATCTATCATTTATTCCAAATCCAATCATTAATGGGTTTTTTAATTTCATTGCAGAAATACGTTCAAAGTAATCTTTTTTATCTGCCGCATTACCAACCGTACCTGTCGTAGCTGATGATGAAACTGCATACAAAAACCCAGTACCTAATTTATCTGCTTTTTTTATTCGCTCCGGAGATGTTTGTGGCGTTATTAAGAAAATAAAGGAAAGGTTGTATTTCTCAAAAACAGCACTGTACACTTCTTCAAATTCGTGCATCGGCAAATCCGGAAGAATAATTCCGGAGATACCGGCTCCAGCTGCGGCTTTACAAAATTTCTCTATACCAAATTGTAAAACTGGGTTTAAATAGCCCATTAAGATAATTGGAGTATCTATAACTGCTTTTGCTTCTTCTAACTGTGTAAACAATAGTTCGATCGTCATGCCGTTTTCCAAAGCCTGCATATTGCTTTGTTGTATAACGGGGCCATCAGCAATTGGATCGCTGTAGGGCATTCCAACTTCAATCATATCAACTCCGTTCTTTTGCAGTGCTAATAAAACTTGTATTGTACTGTCTTTTGCTGGATACCCCGCAGTGCAATAAACGTTTAATAGATTGCTGTTTTTTTGCTGAAAAAGCTGAGTGAGTTTGTTGTTCATTTTCTTTTGTTGTTATTATTCCGATCTGTGAAAACCTGAGAGCTTGTGTAATTCTTTTGCTCACAGATTTAAAGGATTTTTTCTATTTAATTTAAGTTTTCAATTTGAAAAGCCAACACTATTTTCTAAATTATTCATTTGCAAAAATCTGTGAGCCACTATTCTTTTTTTGCTCACAGATTTTATGGATTTTACCCATTTTTTTTGAATTTCATACTTGAAAAGTTAAAAAACATTTCCTCTTTTGTTCTTTGGTAAAAATCTGTAAGCCATTATTATTTCTTTGCTCACAGATTTAAAAGATTTACGCTCATAAAATTTGATTTTTCAATCTGAAAAAAAACCATTTCCTGAATTGTCCATCTGTGAAAATCTGCAAAATTTGTGAGCAATTACTTAGCCTTCTACATCTGCCGATGCAGAATTTCCAAAAGTTTTTAAAAGAATCCTCTCTACAAATATTTCATGTAGGTATCCAAATCCTTATCTCCTCTACCGCTTAAATTAATGACAACCACATCGTCTTTTTTAAATGACATTTCGTTTAAAACTGCAAATGCATGGGCTGTTTCCAAAGCAGGAATAATACCCTCCGTTTTCGATAAATGAAATGCAGCCTTCAAAGCATCTTCATCAGTAATGCTTATAAATTTACCACGATTTGTTTTAAATAAATTGGCATGCATTGGTCCAATACCGGGGTAATCTAATCCTGCTGAAATACTGTGTGGTTCTGTTACCTGCCCATCATCAGTCTGCATTAATAGACTTTTACTGCCATGCAGAATTCCTGTAGTTCCCAGTGCAGTTGTTGCAGCACTCATTCCACTATCTACACCACGACCTGCAGCTTCTACTGCGATTATATTTACTTTTTTATCTTCTAAAAAATGATAAAAAGCACCGGCTGCATTACTGCCACCACCCACGCAGGCAATTACATAATCAGGGAATTCATTACCAGTTTGCTTTTTTAATTGCTTCTTTATTTCACTGCTTATTACGCTTTGAAATTTGGCAACCATATCAGGATAAGGATGAGGGCCAACTACACTTCCAATAATATAATGTGTATCCGTTGGATTGTTTATCCAATCTCTGATAGCTTCATTGGTAGCGTCCTTCAATGTTTTGCTTCCACTTGTTGCGGGAACAACTTTTGCGCCAAGCATTCTCATACGCGCAACGTTTGGAGCCTGCCGTTCGATATCCTTTTCACCCATGTAAACAATGCACTCCAATCCTTTCAATGCACAAACAGTAGCTGTAGCAACTCCATGTTGACCTGCACCTGTCTCAGCAATAATTCGAGTTTTCCCCAAAGCAATAGCTACCAAAACCTGCCCGATTGTATTATTTATTTTATGTGCTCCGGTATGGCAAAGGTCTTCTCTCTTTAAGTAAATATTTGTATTGAATTCCCTACTCAGGTTTTCAGCGAAATACAGTGGCGTTGGCCTTCCGGCAAAATCTTTTAGGAGGCTATGAAACTCCTTTTTAAACTTTTTTGTAGAAGAAATTTTTAAATAGTTTTTCTTTAAAATTTCAATATTTGCGTGCAACATTTCAGGTATAAATGCACCGCCAAACTCGCCGTAATAACCATTTTTATCGGGCTCTGAATATATTTTATGTTTATTCTTTGTAATAATCATTTCTAAATAAATATTTGTTGTAAACGAGAGAAATCCCAAGCTGACTCAATCTTCGCTAAAATCTTCTAAACTTCCCTTCCCTCTTGGAAGGATAGGATGGGCTTTTACTTCATATCCTTTACAAATCCCAACACAAGTGCCATATCCTTTACGCCAGGTTCTTTTTCAAATTTGTAAGTGTCGGTGGGTGGAAAAACCACTGGAATGCCAATGTCATCCCCCATCCGGTAACTGGTTTGTTGGGTCTTGAAAAAAGAAAGATCTGTCCAAACACTCAGGTGCGAGGAAAAATCGACCCCTAATTTTATTCCCAGAGAATAGCCAGATTTTTTGGCTAACCTTGCATCATCCTGCATAGCCCATCCACCACCTAATCCGATTTGATACGCTTTGGGGCGAAGTTCATAAAGCCAATGGCGCAAAGTTTTAATGGGCTGTATCGTTGGTGCTTCAACGGTCATTTCAGGCAATGGTTTGGGTAGGGAAGAGCTTATTGTTCGTGGTTCAGTATGTTCATTTGGTAGCTCATTTAGGATGTAA
>JBJXGJ010000070.1:0-8118 GCA_046153805.1 Ferruginibacter sp.
ACATTTTTTCCAAACCCAATTATTATTTCATCGTAAGCTGCCGCGTATAGCGTTTTGTCCACAATTGCTTTACCAGTAATTGGAATTTGCATTTTGTATAAATATCGTAACCTGTTAGTAAATACGGTTAAATCCTCTTTTGTGAGTGTGGGCGACGAATACCTGCCTACCCACCGCTGTTCCAGCATAAACCTGTGAGATAGTTCTACATTACCAATCTTGTCTGTAATAGTTGCCACTTCATACAATCGATTTTCTGAAAAATCTTTACCAAAAGAATTAATAGGTATATCACCATACGGAAAGGTTTCAATTGAGGCATAACCTACCCTCAAGTGAAGTTTTGGTGTAGCCTGATAATTTACTCCCACCCGCGCTAAACTTTGCTGCCAGTTTTTGATATAATTATCCCTTCTAAATTGATATTCAGTATGTATGCCAAACTTATTATTCAATTTGAAAGTACCTGTGTATGTGTACCATCCAATTGAATTACGGTCATCTATTCTTGTATTTTGAGCTTTGCTAGTATTTGAAATAACTATCAAAAAAACAGCTAGAAAAATATGCAATGGTCTAGTATTCTTCATAAATGTCTAAAATTTTGGCTATCACTTTCCACTACTAAAGAAAAATTACTTTCCCAATGTTAATATCGTCATACGCACCAACGATTTTTACTTTACCTTCTTTAACCAGATTGCTGATAATAGGACTGCCTTTAAGAATATTTTCAACGGTAAGTTGTATATTTTTCTTAGTAGTAAGTTCGAGCATCAAGGGCTTGTTAGTGCTATCACCCGTAATAGCTGGCTTTATCTGGCTTAGCAATTGGGTTAAGCTGCCCAATTGTACATTATTTACAGCACCATCAATTGCTCCACACATACGATGCCCCAACACCACGATTAATTTTGAATGCTTTACCTGAGTGGCAAACTCTAAACTACCTAATTCATTAGGATCTACAATATTACCAGCTACCCGTGCTACAAATACATTTCCCAAACCCTGGTCAAATATAATCTCTGGTGGCACCCTAGAATCTATGCAACTAAGAATTATTGAATGAGGATGTTGGCCATCTTTTGTCTCTTCCATTTCTTCTTTATAGTTGGTGTTAATTAGCTTGTTATCAAAGTAACGCTGATTGCCGTTTTTTAATTCTTCAAGTGCGTCGTCTGGTGTATTAATAACAGGGTGTGATGGCTTTGGCGCATCTGCAACAACCTGTTTGTTTTCTGTATCAGCAGCTTTTTGATTACAGGATGTAAAAAAAATCACAATAAATAGTAATGAGATAGGAGCAATAGTTTTTTTCATTTTCTTTTAGAATTAATAATAATTGGTAGCATTGATTTAACGAAATTAATAAAGATTTTTCAAAAACATAAAAAATTATTGTTGTCCGAGATAATTTTTCTAAAATAAGGGTGGTTTTATGACCACCCTTTATCAACTTTGTAGTTACAACACAATAAAGTTTGATATGAACAAATCTACAAATTATCTCGGACAGCTCCGCCTAGGTGAGTGTCGCCACGCAACGTTCGCTAAAATATACCCGCCTACTGGCAGCAACGTGGTGAAGATGAATGTGCCTTACTTTCTCTTTGCCTTAAATGCACTTAAACCTGAGTAGAAATATTTTCTAATAAATTGCCCAACTTTATTACCTTACTCATCCAATAAGGTAATAAGGTTTTTATGTTAACGCATAGTTTTTCTCCTAAGGATTGAAGAAATATAGTACGGCTTAATTTGTTGTCCCATCGGAGTTTTCACTAACACAAACCTTGTAGTATAAAAGCACCATCCTTGCTTTTGTGGGTACTCAATCTACAAACCGTGATAGGCCCTAGGTCTCATTATCCTTACAGTTAAGCGACGCATCTGTTATGATTTAAAATAAAAAAATGACTTTGTCTTAAATTTTAAGAAACAGGGTTGGATAATAATTAGCTAGTATAAAGCAGATTGTGTAAAAAGTTTTAATGGCTAGCCCCCTTGCTAGTACAGGCCGAGAACCCCAATTTTTATGTATTATAACACATTCATTAGCTCGGTTTATTTTTAGTTTGGCTAAACAAATTTTTTCTTCTTTTCAAAAAACGACTTTTTCCCTTGCATCCACTCCGATTTTATCTTATAAATACAAAAAAATGTAGCATTCAAATTATTAGTTCTATACTGAACATACTTAGTATTTAATCCCTGAATGTCTGTTAAGCCTGAAACACCAACAACCCAAATATTTCCATGATAACCCACAAATCCCCTGGCAATTGCTTTTAGAAAATAGTTGAAGTCCGTTTGATAGGAACTATTGCCTACATTTTCGTTGTATTGTAAGCCGATCGATCCTGAAACACTTGCACTAATCTGCCAACCTTTATTACCCAACAAAAAAGTATAAGCATATCCCGGTGAGATAGCAATGGTATAGAAACTTACATTATTAGCATATACTTGGGGTTCAAAAGCCACAGAGGTATTTTTAGATATAAAATTGGAATCTCCATTTGCTCGAAAATAACCCAATGAACTTGTTAGTATTAAAGAGCCTGCATTTTTTAATTGCTTTTTACTTTGAGAAAAAGCCGCACTATAAGAAAATCGTTCTCCGTTAAAAATATAGGAAACATTTGCCGTAACGTTTTTTAGTCTTATATCGTCTCTTTGTTCGAGTGCATTACCAGCAAGTCTATTGGTGATATTTTCGATAAAATAGCCTTGATAATCCTGATAATACAAGGCATATGTTAATTTTTTAGTGAGCGAGGAGTGCAGCTGAAAATCTAAATATCTACTCTCAGTCTGCTTACCACTAAAAAGTCTATTTTGAGCCAATCCAAAACTCCAACCTATAGATAGATCCTTAAATGCTACATCTGCACTTATACTACTTCTCACAATTGGCCTGTACAAAATGGGTTTCAGAAATTGTGTAATACCATTTATACGTGGACTTAAAGTAAAATTCAAAGCACGATAGGACAAACCCGTTTTAATCTTAAAGTAATCATCAAAACTTTTGATATACAAGGTATCTTGCGCACGAGTGTTATTTTGAACAAATAGTATCAGATAACAGATGCATAATTTTTTCATAGTTTTTGGTAAAATCAGTTATAAAATTGATAACAACACTAGCTTGTAAAAAGCCCTTTTGTTTCCCGCCAAATATACAAACAGAACAGCCAAGATCCAGAGTGGTTTTACTGAAAATTTGTGCAATTTAAAACAGGTAAAAGCCGCCTTCAAACTTATTTCAGCACACTCGTAGATTGGAAAATTTCTGTCTCGCCTAGGTTTTCCAACACATAAACTGTAAATTTGAAAGAAAACCTTTTGCAAAACCCTGCCTACCGGCAGCCAAGCCAGACCTTTAATGGAGCTTAAATTTTTAGGTGACAAAGCAGAACCAAATAAAGGATTCCAGTTAAGTATCAATACTCCCAAAATTTAAAGCTTATTTTACTGTTGCAGTGAGGCTTTCACAAAAAAATTGCTCTATAGTCTTACCTTTGAATTCAGTCGAAGAAAAGTAGTAGTAATTATTTAATACCCAACACCGTTTCTAATAAGGGTAAGTTTATTTGAAAAGAAATTGAGCCTTTTTTACGACTCGGGATTTCGTCGAATTCTGTAATGTTTTCGGTAAATTATTATTGCGAAAAGCGAGCTAAGAAAAAGGCTAACAAAAAACAGGGTGGAGGGTTGTAACGACTCATTACTCTATTATTGTTCATGTTGGACAAAAATCAGAAAAAAGTATTTTTAATTAAATATTTATTTGTTAAACAAAAAACTACATCAACTTTATATTTACAATTATGCAAAAAATTTACCTACTATTTGCTTTTACATTGACCTCTTATGCATTGTCAGCCCAAAATACTTTTTGGTTTTTGACACCGGAGGCTTCTATAGCAACTGCCCGTGAAAGGGTAATTGTACCTGACACTTTTACAACATACAGGCTTGCTTTACAACAGTATAGAGACCATTTTGCGGGCGCACCCATGGAGTTTTTCGCTGCTGCCGCAACTAGTCCATTGCTAATTGAACTTCCAATGCCGAATAAAGGTATGGCCAAGTTTAAAGTGTGGGAAACGCCCATGATGGCACCTGCATTGGCAGCCCAGTTGCCAGAAATTAAAACTTATACCGGGCAGGGGCTTGATGACCCAACAGCTACTGTAAAAATTGATTTTACTTACCGTGGTTTTCATGCCATGATACTTTCTGCAAACGGGGCTGTGTTTATAGACCCCTATTTTAAAAACAGCTTTGATTATTATCTTAGTTACTATAAAAAAGACTATAACCCCTTAAATAAACCCCGCAACATTTGCGAAGGGCTTAAAAATCCGCACGCACTCACAAGTCCCAATGCTGTGCTGGCAGGCAATGGCACACAACTGCGTACTTACAGGTTGGCTGTAGCCGCTACGGCAGAATATGCTGCTTTTTTTGGCGGTACGCTTTCAGCTACTGCTTCGGCCATTGCCACAAGTGTAAACCGGGTAAACGGCGTGTATGAAAAAGAAGTTGCAGTAAGGCTGGTACTTGTTGCCAATAACAACAACATTATTTTCACCAACCCGGCTACTCAGCCTTTTACAGGTAATGATGATTCATTTACGCTCATTGACGAAAGCCAGACTGTTATTGACAATGTTATAGGTAATGCTAATTATGATGTGGGTCACACATTCAGCACAGGTGGAGGCGGGCTTGCCGGGTTGGGTGTGGTGTGCATTTCTGGCCAAAAGGCTAGCGGCGTTACCGGCAACGGTGCACCAGTGGGCGACCCTTATGACATTGATTATGTAGCCCATGAAGTGGGGCACCAGTTTGACGGAGACCATTCCTTTAACGGAGTCACCAGTAGTTGTGGCGGAGGAAATCGCAATGCGGCTACGGCCTACGAAGTAGGCAGCGGCTCCACTATCATGGCCTATGCAGGCATTTGCGGAAGTGATGACCTACAACCCAATAGCGACCCCTTTTTTCATACCATCAGTTACGACCAGATTGTGGCTTTTACCAATACCGGGGGTGGCAATAGCTGCCCGGTAACTACCGCAACAGGCAATGGATTTCCCACGATAAATGCCGGCACAGGAGGCTTTACCATTCCCAAAAACACGCCATTTACTCTTACGGGCTCGGCTGCCGACCCCAATGGAGATGCACTCACTTACTGCTGGGAACAATTTGATCTTGGTGCTGGCGGGATTAATACTTCAACAAGTACATCTGGACCTAATTTTAGGTCATATGCGCCGGTTACTTCGCCTACCCGTACTTTTCCACGCATCAGTGATGTTGCCAATAATATCAGCACTTTCAGGGAAAGATTGTACAATGGTGGTACTAACCGCACTTTCAACTTCAGGCTTACTGCCAGAGATAACAGAGCAGCAGGAGGTGGTGTGCAATATGCACCACTATCATTTGTTGTAAGTGGTACAGCCGGGCCTCTTTCTGTAACGGCTCCAAATACTGCTGTAAGCTGGCCTGGCAATAGTACGCAGTTAGTAACCTGGGATGTAAGCAGTACCGATATCGCTCCTGTAAACTGTACCAATGTGAGGATACTTCTATCAACTGACGGAGGGCTTACTTACCCCACCACTATTCTTGCAAGCACACCTAATGACGGAACTCAAAATATTGTAGTACCGAATGTAAATACCACCACGGCAAGAATAAGGGTTGAATGTGTTTTTTCCAATTACAGTTTCTTTGATATTTCAAATGCCAACTTTACCATTACCTTCATCCTACCAGTAACTTTGCTTGATTTTACTGCAACTACACAAAAAACCTACGTACTTACACATTGGAAAACAACGCAGGAAATAAATAGCAGCAAATTCATCGTGGAGCGCTCAGCAAATGGTAGGGATTTTTCAAGTATCGGCACCCTACCAGCAGCGGGTAATTCATCAATAGTTAAAGCATATTCATTTACTGACAATAATCCATTAAGCGGTATTAATTATTACCGCCTGAGGATGGTTGATAGTGACGGCACATTTAAATACTCCGACATTGTTACCGCTAAATTCAATCCCGTATTCGACCTACAACTCCGTCCTAATCCGGCTCAGAATACGGTACACATTTCGGGTAAACTGCTTGCAGGTAAAACACTAATTCAACTGTTTAACAGCTTCGGTCAAGTGATGTTTTCTAAGTCGTATTCCAATGCGACCACAGCTAATGACGATATTAACCTTCAGTCCTTTCCTTCTGGCACATACCAAGTAAAAATTACCAGCGGCGAAAATACGCTAAATAAAAAATTATTGATTATGCATTAAAACATCAGCATAAATGGAAAAACTGTGGTAATGATGAATGGTGTTTCAGCTTTTGTATACTGCGTTAAGCTGTTTTGCAGGCTGCACCCCGTGCTTATAATGCAATGTACCTATAATGCAAAATTCAGTATCGAAGAGGCTTTCATAACAATATTCTTTAAAAGTATAAAGGCCTATCGTTGAAACCGTGTCTGCCTAACGGAAAGCGCTCGACGCCGAAAAGTGGTAGTAAGTCGTTATTAATAAGAAATGACAGGTTTGAAAACGGCTAGGTTTATTAGCAAAGAAATTGAGCATTATTCATACAGTAGGGTTGAGCTGATTCATTTAATAATTTGTACATTGTTATTTTCTGTCTTTGCGGGATTTTCGCAAACATCAACTATAAATTTTGACGAAAGCTTGTTGCCAAAACCGTTGTACAATAGAGCTCTAAATGTCTAAATTTCAAAAGCTAATCCTTTTTTATTTGCAGTAATGTATTAGCCAATGTTTAAGTGGCGACAGTCTAAACGAGGTGGAGGGACTACGATTAAAAAATTTTAACAACCTGAAAAAGAATAGTTAAAGAAGGTTATCTCTTTTTTAGTTTATAATAAATTGCTCCTTTGTAGCTGGCGGAGTTAAGTAAATTTTGCCCGCTAATAGGATAACCTGCGGCAACACTTACTCCAAAGTTTTTATACACATCATAAGCCAGCTCTATTGAAGGCAGTACCATTTCAAGATTATTGGAAAAAATGCCGTTGTTAACATTTGCCCCGGTTGTTTTTCCATTATTAAGCGTCATAATTGAGTTAAGATGAAAAATTGCGTTGAATTTTTTACCCGTATAGCCAAAATCAAAACCGTAACGATATTCATCAGAAAACCCGCTGGTTCTATTATTGAATGCAGAATAAACAGACACGTAGAATGGCCTTGGGTAAAAGGAATGAGATGCATCTACACGCAACAATTGGTTAAACTCACCGTCACCTGTTTGTAAAATCTTACTATCGCCACCAGCATTATTACCACTAGGTATTCCTGCAAGAAAAGTAACCGCAAGAACTATAGGTTTTTTTTGAAAAAAACCATATTTAAATCCTAGTTCAATATCGCCTAATGAATTTAACTCATCTGCCGGGACAGACCTACCGCTTTGTATGTATTGAATTTTTGTAAATGTATTACGAACATAAAAAGGAACATTGGCTACTGCAGTTAACTTCGATGTTATGCCATACTCACCATAAAAACTTGTAGCATATAAACCTGTAGTTCTAATATTGATTACTTTACCTTCTGGCGAATAAAACTCGGAAGATTGAATAAAAGATTGAGCCAAATTAAAGTACCCTTCATTTTTACCTTTTGCCCAGCCTTGTGCATTAACTGTAGTGGTGTAATTCAGCAATAAAAAAACAAATCCTATACGAAAGTGCATACTTGATAATTTATACATTAATTAAGATCTGCAAAACCAAATGTAACTGTGGCAGGTTTGCATAGAATTACTACATACCTATAAGTGTTAATATTAGCATTATTACTAACAGAACTAACATCAAAAGTATGTGCCCCGTTTGTTGTAATCTGTGCGATTTCTAACCCACCTGAGCGTACAGCCGAAGCATTTGTAGAATTTGCCAAATAAATAAATGTACCCAATGCAAAACTTGTTACAAAATTAGACTGAAGTCTAAGAATTAATCTACCATTTTCAACACCCAACGTAGCGTTTCCAGAGGCCTGGTAGCCACCAGCCTTAACAAAAGTACCCTGCCTGTATGGTGCAGAA
>JBJXGJ010000077.1:0-10214 GCA_046153805.1 Ferruginibacter sp.
TGGGGAAATTTTAATTTATTTTTTCACATAATATTTTAATAATGTGAATAATTTGTTTGCCATTTTAACGGCTGCTATGCATTAAATTTGAATTAGACAAACAGTTGAAATTTTTCAGCGGTTTCACACCTAAAATAAATGTAAAATAAAATTGACAGACACCATCATCAATTTAGAAAATGTAAACCCTATCGAATTTTTCGGAGTTAACAACGGCAAGCTCGACATTCTGAAAAAGAAATTTCCTCTTTTAAAAATCTTAAGCCGGGGCACACAAATTAAACTAAGCGGTGCTGCCGAACAAATTGAAGAAGCAAAAGAAAAAATAGATCTCCTGTTAAAGTATCTGGAACGAAGTGGCCACATGAGTGAAAATTATTTTTCGCAAATATTAGGCGGCGACGACGAGAAGAGTATTGATAACTTTATAGACCGCAACCCCAATGATGTACTTGTTTTTGGCCCTAACGGGAAAACAATACGGGCAAGAACTGCCAACCAAAAATTAATGGTGCAAGCCTGTGATAAAAATGACATCGTATTTGCCATTGGCCCCGCAGGTACCGGTAAAACGTACACGGCTGTTGCACTTGCAGTAAGGGCACTGAAAAACAAGTTGGTTAAAAAAATTATTCTTACACGCCCCGCGGTAGAAGCAGGCGAAAGTCTGGGATTTTTACCGGGCGATTTAAAAGAAAAAATAGATCCATATTTACGTCCTTTGTACGATGCGCTTGACGATATGATACCTGCAGATAAACTTGCCTATTATATGAGCACACGTATAATAGAAATTGCGCCACTTGCCTACATGCGTGGTCGTACCTTAGACAATGCATTTATTATTTTAGATGAAGCGCAAAACACAAATGACCTTCAGATAAAAATGTTCTTAACCAGAATTGGCCCCAATGCAAAAGCCATTATTACCGGTGACCCTACACAGGTAGATCTGCCAAAAAATATGCAGAGCGGTTTGTGGCGTGCAACACGTTTGTTGAAAAACATTGATGGCATATCACACATTGAACTTGATGAAGAAGATGTGGTGAGACACAAACTTGTAAAAGCTATTATAAAGGCTTATAACAAAGATGATAAGTCAACCATGGAAGAAAAGGAAGCAGCACAAAAAAGCAGAACAAAAACAGATCGTTCCTAAAATATGTTTTTAAAAAAGAATACATTAAAACTAAGGCGGCTTTATGGCTGCCTTTGTTTTTTTATACTGGGTTGTAACGAAAGGCAGCTTCGGAATATACAATTGAATGTAAATGATTCTTTGCAGGCTATAAAAAAAGTAGCTTCTATTAATGTACAACTCGGCTTATTAAAAAAGACAATTAAAGATGCCGACGTAATAACAAGAACGGGTAACGACTTTACCAGCCAGAGTTTAAAAGAGCTCAATAGGAAGGATAAAACATTTTCGCATTGTGGCATTGCACAAATTGACCATGACGGTTTGTTTGTGTACCATGCATTGGGCGGCGAATGGAACCCCGACCAGAAACTAAAGCGGGAAAGTTTTGAGCTGTTCGCTTCCCCTGTAGATAACAATGCTGTAGGTATTTTCAGGCTTGCTTTGTTGCCACACATGCAGGCGAGATTAAGCAAAACAGTTAAAGATTATTACAACAGTCACCTCACATTTGATATGGATTTTAATTTAAAAACCGATGATAAGATGTATTGTGCAGAGTTTATTTACAAATCGTTTTTAGTAGCTACGGATAGCGCCGTGCAGTTTAACCATAGTTTTATTAAAGATTTTGAATTTATTGGGGTAGATGATATTACGATGCACCCATCATCTAAAAAAATTGCCGTGCTTAATTACAAATTATATTAATATTGTTGATAAAATTAAAAACCGATTCATGAAAAAATTATTACTGGCAGCCGTTGTCGTTTGCCTTGCTGTTTTTGTAAGTTGTAAACATGACAACACCGGCAACCCAAACGAGGTTCTTTCTGCATTTTTTGATGCCATGGCAAAACAAGACACAGTTAAAATTAAAGTGCTTTCTACCAAAGAAAGTGAACAAATGCTTAGTATGATGAAGATGGGAATGTCAATGGCAGACTCGAAAAAAGACTTAGAAAAATACGATAAAACAAAAATGGAATTTGGTACCGCTATTATAGACGGAGACAATGCAAAAGTGCCTGTAAAAGACAAAGCTAGCAGTGAGACGGTTAATTTTCTGATGAAAAAGGAAGATGGAAAATGGAAAGTAGCTTTTGATAAAAGCAGCTTGATTGAAATGGGAATGGAGAAAATGAAAGACAGTAAAATGAACATGAACGATACCCTTAACAAAGCCATGGATGAAATGAAAAATGTAAACGTGGATTCGCTGATGAAGGAGGTAAAAAAAGAAATGGATACAAGTAAAATAAATAAATAAAATACTCTTTTGACATTTCAAGGGGCTGTTTAGTGGTGCGAGGCAGTCTCTTTTTATGGGGACAAATGAATAACAAAATCTCAAAGAAATTGAAGTAACTAAATCTATAAATTTAGTATTAAGTTTATTAATGTCAGGGCTTCGTCCTTTGCAAAACGTTGCTCAATTGCCAACATCGTAAAACCACCACAGTTTATAAATACGCAACTGGAAAAGTCACGGCAAACATAATAGGCAAGAAATTGGGAGGTAAAAGTTTGCAATGGTGTAGTGAACTTAGCGAGAATTAATAAACTTTATTACCCTTCAGCAACCATTTGCCCCAAGCTTCGTTATAAGCATGCACATTTTTGGTAAAACCAGTACTGTCTTTCAACGGTCTTCCTTCGTTTGCCCATTCAAAAATGCCGCCAACCATATTCTGAACATTTGTATAACCAGCGGCATTTAATTTTTCTGTAATTTTTTCGCTGCGGTAGCCCACAGAACAGTAAACAATTATAGCTGTCGTTTTCTTTATTCCTCGCAACTTATCAAAACTAAAGTCTGTAAAACCTACCCGTATCGCATTTTGCAAATGGCTCACATTGTATTCCTTTGCTGGCCTTGCATCTAACAAGATAGTTTTCTTTTTTGCAGCAACTTCCGTTGGCGAAATTTCTTTTACCGTATGTTGTAAAAGCGTATCCAGCATTTTTTTATAGGCAATGCTTTGTCCAAAACTGATAACGGCTGTAAATAAAATGAACGCTAAAAAGAAAAACTGTTTTTTAAACTGCATTATTTATTTTTTTTGTGCGAGGGTTTCCAAAATAATTTCTTCAAAACCTGGTAATGTTTTGTAAACATACTGTACTTTCTTGGCAGGACTGAAATCGTAAGAAACATCCAGGTAGGGTTTGATTTTTACGCCCGGCTGTCTCAGCTGGCTGTCGTTTTCTTTAAAATTTACCTGCGTTGGAATATCACGGTACGTTTTAAAAAATTGTGGGTGGGTAAGTACGCCAAGTGGTGTGCAATCATAGGGAATAAACCCCTCTACCGAAAAAAGTGTTTTAGCACGTTGTTGCCAAGGCCTCAATACATCGTAGAGCCACTGGTCTGCTTCGCTGCCGTTTTTATTTAAAAATGCGACGTCGAATTTACTAATGAGTAAAGATGAACTTGACTCAAAACCTGCATACACAAGGTTTGTGGGGCTGTTAAGCAATACACGCATAGAAGCGGTATCTTTTTCATAATTATAATCATACACCGTTACTTGTTCTAAACCTGGTCTAAAATGGAAACCTGCTGTACGTCCGATGCACATAATAATGCTGTCTATCTGCGGTATAATATCTGGATGATTTTTCATTAAGGTGGCTACGTTTGTAACAGGACCTAATGCAAGAATGGTTAGCTTTTCTTTTTTTAATGCTTTGTACATTGCTTGTACAGCATCGTTTTCCGTTCCTAAATCCTTTGCATCGGGGCTGCCATCGTATATAGGAATTTTTGCCCCTATGTTATGCCAGTGTAAAATCTTTTCTGTTACCGTTCTCGCATAGGCAATATTGGTAACGGTGCTTACCCCAACAATTTGTATTGATGGTTGTTTCAATGCCATAATAAGCGTAACGCCATCATCTACTTCTCGTGGTGCTCTTTCAGGCAAACCAATCATTATATCTGTATCAAACCAAACTTTTGTTTGCGCGTTGGTGCAAAATGAACCAAGCAAAACAGACAAACTAAGAAAGTATTTTTTCATATTTTATTTTTTATGACATAATGAGTTCATAGCCTTTTTGCAATAAATCCTGTTTGGTTTTTAATGTAGCAACCAATGGCAGCTGGGCCAATCCCAAAATACGTCGCATTATTTCAATGCCTATAAACTGGTTTAATAAGGCCAAATTAAGATCGTCTCTTTTTTTGTACGCTTTTAAAATAGCATCAATAGTATTTTGTGGCTGTTCCGATAAATAGCAATGTGCAAGCATTACGCCTACATCAAACTCTGCATAGCCGTAGAAACAAAATTCTGGATCTATCACTTTTATACCCCCGTTAGTGCTTAACCAACTGCCGGGATAAAAATCGCCGTGTAATAAATAATTTCCTTCTTCCAGATATGTCAAGCCAAGCTTTCCGGCTTTTTCTTTTAAAACATCATCTGTTTTATAGGGAAGAGAAACCGCCTGTAATCCTTCAGTAACCGTACCTAAATCTAACCCATTATTTTCCATAAAAGGATAAACAAATATATGCTCATGGTTGAGGTTTTTCATGGCAGTATTCTGCAACAGGGGATTGTTGTTTTTTATAACAGTACCATGAAGTTCACTCAAAAAAGTGCTAAGTATTTGCGCATCTGTTTCTTCCAATTGCTTTTTGCCTGCGTACAAAAAAGTGTAATCATTGCTGTTGCCCAAATCCTCAATAAGCAAGATATTATTTTCATTATCTACCCTCAATAAAGCAGGCGTATGTTCCATCAAAAAAGGATATTGCTTGATGCAATGATAAAATGCCGCCTCTGATTTTGCCCTCTCTTTTGGGGCTGCTACCTGCGGGTATTTTTCAACATAATCTCGGGATTGTTTAATAATATAGCTTCCCAGATTTGTTGTTAGGCGCAGCACACAGTTCATGTTTCCTTCACCCGGTTTTGTTATACCAAATACCCTTTCATCTTGTGGCAGCCATCCTTTATGTAGAAGGTAATCGTTTAACCCAGATAAATTACTCTCATTTAATACAAACATATATTTAACATCTTTACAAAACCTGTTAATGGATTATTCCACCCGTTAATAAAAAATTACAGGCGCAATAAATGGTAATTGCACCTGTAATTTCTATAATGTTTTTTAAAACAAATACCTCACACCAAATTGAAACTGGCGTGGAGGTGCTGAGCCTCTTTTTACAATCGTGTTGCTGCTGCTTGGACCTATCTGTACAGTATTGTTACTAGCCCTGCCCGTTGCATAGCCCGTTAAATTTTCTGTATTTAAAAGATTGTAAATATCTGCAGATAACTCTAAAGTTGGCTTTTTGTTTATGCTGATTTTATACTTTGCAGAAAAATCAAAGGTAGTTGCAGCTGGTAACCTACCGCCGCCATTTCTTACTTCTCCGGGTTGGTAATCTGACGGTCCTGCATTTGCATAAGCCTGTTCACCATTACCGTTTAGATCTGTTATGCCGCCAAACTTACTTGGGTCTGCATAACGGGTAATAGGCTGCCCACTTTGAAATAAAATGGTAGGCGTAAGCGTAAGATTTTTTACTGCATACCAGGTAAGCAAACCGCTAAACACGTGGGTTCTGTCATTATCGCCAAAATTAAATTCTGCACCAAAATTATTGTTATCTGTTGCTCTCGCATTTATTCCTTCTACATCTGTTTTGTATTCTGATAATGTGTACACCAATCTAAAAGAAATATTGTCGTTTAAGCCACGAGCTTTCACCAATGATAAATTCATTGCTCTGTATTTTCCTCTGCCCTTTGTTTCTGTCATAAATACATCTCGCCCGATGCCTCTGTAACTAACACCACCAATGATTGCTTCCGGTTGGCCGTTTACAACTTGAATGGGAACTGGTCTTGTTGCATTAGCGGCGGTTGTGGTACGCACACTAGCAGCAGTTGCAGCAGGGTCATTTAGTGGATATGAACTTGGTGAATTTAGATTTCTTATCCTAAAAAGATTTCTTGTATCTATGTAACTAAGGTCAGTGATAAAACTAAGCTCCTCTGTGATTTTTCTTTGGTAGCCCAATGTATATTGGTAACTAAAAGGATTTTGGTAACCGTCAGGATTTTTAATTCTGAAATTAGCAGATGACTGTAACGCTCTGTTTCCCTGCGACTGCTCTGAAGATGGCCCCTGAAGGTAAGCAGGGATAGAACCCGGCTGATCAAATACCGCACGTAAATTTCCTGCATTTGTAATGCGGTTAAGATCTGCATTTTTGTTTAAAATACCCAAGCGTTGTAACTCCTGCAATTGCAATTTAAAATTAGGTGAGTTGTTGCTAAACTGTAAGTTATCGCTCGTTACAGAGTATTTTATTTTGTCGTAAAAAACACCGAAACCGCCACGAATAATATTATTTTCATCTATTTTATAATTAAAACTTGTGCGGGGACCAATATTGTTCCAGTCTCCTCTTGTACCACCTGCTTTTGATAAATTGTCATAGTCAAAACGTAAGCCAACACTGATATTCAGCTTTTTTGTTATTTCCACATTATCTTCTACATACAGATTGAAAACGTTTTGTGTTTCGCCAAAAACTTTCTTATCGAGGTCAACAGTATAACGGGTAACATTCGCATTGGCAGGAATATTTTGAATATCTAATTTACTGCCGAGGTTTTGTGCTTTAATGGCATCTACCTGGGCCTGCGTTAACCTAACCGTATAAAAACCATTTGAATTACCAGCACCTAATAATTTAAAATCAGAACTTGTAAATTCAACGCCGGCTTTTAAGGTATGTTTACCTGTCGTATATTTAAACTTTTGTTGAAACTGCTGTGTATATTCATTATCAATAAAAATATAATCCTGCGGTCCCAGCAATGCGATACTTACGCCAGTAGGCCCCTGAACGTTAACGCCGGGTTTTCCAAATTCGGGGTTATCTCGGTAATTCCACTTAAACCATGAGGTTTGAAAATTGGTTTCCCCGGTAAGTTTAGACGAAAGTTTGTAATCATTTTTTAAAGCAACCAAATAGGTTCTGTTTTTTTGTGTAGAGCTGGCAGATGGAAATAATACACCACCTGTTAAAGATCCGGCCTGCACATCAATATCAAACGAACCGTAATTCGCCCTTAAACTACTGTGTATATTTTTGTTCCAATACTGGTCTATTTTAGCAGAAGCATAACTGAAATAATTTTTTCCTCTTACCGTTTCATTAATACCTAAAACCGGCGAGTTTAAAAGATTGTCTTTTATATCATTCGTCTGTTCAAAATTTATGTAATAAAAAGTTTTATCCTTTTTAATAGCACCACCAAAACCTACACCAAGTTGCTGGCGCTGAAACCCATCTTTTACCGGGTTTCCTGCAAGATCAAGTGCCGCAAAAGAAGATTTACTGTCAATTACTTTACCAGGCCTTGTTAAATAAAATACTTCGCCGCCAAACTTATTTGTACCTGAGCGGGTTGTAACATTAACAATACCATTGCTAGTATTTCCATATTCAACCGAGTAATTGTTTGTGAGAATGGTAGCGCTTTCTGTAAACCCAAAAGGAGTATTAAACTTTACGTTTCCTAAAAAGCGCTCGTTGTTATCTAACCCATCAATTAAATAATTGGTGAAAATAGGGTTGCCACCATTTATTGAAATCTGGGGAGCTTCGTTGTACCCAAGCGTAGCCAACGTTACGTTCGGCAGGCGAATAAAACTTTTGGTAATATCTCTACCTTCTACCGGCAGGGCCTCTATTTCTTTTTTGGTAATTACCGACGCTACAGTTGCATCTCTGCTGTTGATGGCTGTTTTCTTACGAGAACCCACGACAACTTCATCTAACCTTAATGATTTTTGAGAATTTAAAATCAAGGTTGTTGACTGGTTGTTTTTATTGATAATAATATTTTCGCTTAGCGTGAGATAATTATTATTTTCCGTTGCAGTTGCTACATAATTTCCAAAAGCAGGCACATCATTAAACCTTGCAACACCTTCTTCATTGGTAGAAGCTTCAATGGTTTTAGCGGTTTTTACTTCTTTCAAAATGATTCTATAGTTTTTTACAGGTTGATCCTGTAACCCATCTGATAACTTAATAGAGAAATTTATTTGCGCATTGGCAAACATTGCTGTGCATATAAAAATGCCCAACATGATATACTTTTTCATGTAATTGTTTTGACAAAAGAAAATAGGTTGAAATAAAATAACTACTGGCAGACAGATGGAGGGCCCCTCAATATTTGTGTTGAAGTGAAAGTGAAAGCATCTATAAATAAAGCATTTTTGAACTGTATGACTTTTACAAAAAGAGAAAACTCAAGCAACAAAGACCTCCAGGCGATATTGCATTGAAAAAGAGACATTGATTTTACAACATCATTTTTCGAATTAATATCTGACAGAACAGCATTCAATCTGAGAAAATTATACAGAGAAGCATAATTTTTTATTTCGCCAAAAAGCTTATTTGTCTGCCAGCTGAATTGTAAAAAAGACGCAGCTTCAAATACATTTTTCGATATGCCAAGTAAGTATATGCCACCCCTTCTATCCTGCCCTGCTACAACATTGTTGCCCTGCTGTAAAGCAATGTAAGCTGTTGTTAAATGATTTTTTGTAAGGTTCGGGCAATCTGCACCTATTACAATTAAATGCTTATAGCCTTTTGAAAAACCCATTGCTATTGCTTCTGTGATGTTGTGGGCAAAACAATTGCCGCTCTGTTGCTGCTTGCTATAGTCGAGAATGGGCAAATTTGTTTTTGCAGCGGTATTAATGGTTTGATTGTGCAAAGCTTGGCACAAAGATGCATTTGTCTGCCCATTATCAGCTAGTTGCTTATGCAAAACTTCCTGCCCGGCGGTTCTGCTAAAAATTAATATCGCGGTGTCTTTCAACATGAAAATGCAAGTACGTTAAAAAAGCGGATAAAGTTTTAACAAAAAAGGAAAACTTCTATTTCTGTTCGTTTAGCGCCCAGTTATATTTGAGATACGTAACATTGGCAGTTGTATCAATTTTTATCTTGCTAAACCTGTTTATGTATTCAATTTTTGAAACGCCCGTTTTTGTAAAGTCGGTACCATACCACAACAAGATACTGGACAGCCGCGCATTTTTCTTTGCCAAAATATTTTTGCTGGTATCATTCATAAAGTCTTTTGCACGCTCGTTTAGCTGTGCATCTAATCTACTACTTTCAAAAGCTTTGTTTAACAATTTGGGGCAACTGTACGATGCACAGTTAATGGCAAAGTGCAAGCGGGGATCGTTAAATTGCTTGCGCAATATTTCATGTTCAATAATATTAAGCGTCATTTGTTTGCCGCCAATGGTAAAAAACTTTTTATCCCATGGCGAATTATTTGTGGCAGTACTACCAAGGTCTTTAATGCTTTTTAGCGGATAATTCTGTATAATTAATTTTACAGTAAAGGCATTGTAGGCGTTTATCCAATATGCAAACTGTTCATTTTTACTCCACAAACTATCGGGCGCATTGTTGCTGAGCAGGTTTAAATATTTATTTAGTTTCAGCGAATCTTTAATAAAACCTTTATAGTTTACGTCACCATTATTATTTACATGCTTTTTTAAAAGCGCAGTCCATTGTATATGTACAATACTGTTGATGGCTGCAGGTTTATACCTAAAATGTAAAAACAGGAAAAGAACCGTTATTAAAATGAGGGTAATTTTTTTCATACTTCAAATTACGAAAATCGTAGGTTATGTATTTTGTGTAAAAGTCGGTATTTGTGTCTAACATTTTTACCTAGAAATCTGATACCTTTTATAAAATATGAAATAGAGCAATTTATTTTTTTTCTACACAAATAAAAATTTAAACTTCTAAATCTACCTCGCAATAGAATTCGTAAAAACCAAGATAAACCTACGGCTTAAAAATATTGATATAATTGCCAATAATACCACAAACCACCTCAGTGTACTTTGCCATACTACCCGCCGGCAAATACTGCTTTTTTTATGAACCTGCAAATCGCTAAATTTGAAGCATGAAAAAAGTAATTGTATTGTTATTCATTAATAACGTACTGTTCCGGTGAAACAAATCCCATGGATAAAATGG
>JBJXGJ010000078.1:0-4911 GCA_046153805.1 Ferruginibacter sp.
GCATATCTCTCAATAATTCAACTGAAACGCTGTCGCCCAAAATATTCAAACTTTCTTTTACCTCCTGCAAATTAGGTTTGAAAATATCCACTTTCTTATATGCAAAAAAGTTTTTCCTTTTTGGATCGACAGCTGTAAGTATATTTTCTCTTTTGCAGATGCCAATAATTTTTTCAATACAATTTTCCGTTAATACACCTTTGTTATAATCCTCCAAAATGACGAGCTGCGGATTTTCCTGCAAAACATATTTTTCAAAAGATGAAATAAGTTGTTCTTCTTCTGAAATTGACAGCGTTGTGGTTATTTCTGCATCTAACCGCATCATGTGCTGGTTACGGCTGATAATTCTTATTTTGTTGGTGGTAATACGATGGTTGCTTTTACCAATAAATTCTGTTTGAATATTGTTTTGTTCCAGTAACGAAAGAAGCTGCTTGCCTTCATCATCCGCGCCTGTAAGGCTGATTATGCTGACGTGCGCACCCAATGCAGCTATATTTAATGCCACATTGCCTGCACCACCAATACGCTGTTCTTTTTTACTTACAGCGACTACCGGCACGGGAGCTTCGGGTGAAATTCTATCCACCTTTCCCCACCAGTAAGTATCAAGCATTATATCCCCAACTACGCCTATGTTTAAATAGGAAAATGATTCAAATAGTTTATCAAATTCTGCAGCATTCATAATCAGTTCAATTTTTTATTGTTTGCTACTGCAATGTAATAGATAGGAATACCTATAAGTACGATGCCTAACCCCCAACTGGCATAAACTGGCTTGTAAAAAATTAATAAAGCACAAAAAGCAATTGCCATTAAAATATAAACAGCAGGTAATACCGGGTATCCAAAGGCTTTGTAAGGCCTTTCTGCGTTGGGCATTTTTTTTCTTAAAATGAATATGCCCGCAATAGTTAGCGCATAAAACAGTACAACCACAAATGAGATCATGTCAAGCAAATCGCCATACTTACCACTAAGGCAAAGCAAGGATGCTACAAAACATTGCATCCATAAAGCAAATTCAGGCACGCCATTTTTATTAAGCGTTCCAGTTTTTTTAAAGAACAAACCATCTTTTGCCATGGTATAATATACTCTTGCACCTGCAAGAATTAAACCGTTGTTACAACCAAATGTGGAGATCATAATCATGACCGCAATTACATAGGTTCCAATATCGCCAAAAATAGTTTTGCTGGCACTCACTGCTACCCTATCCTGCGGAGCAGATGCAATATCTGCAAGAGGTAAAACACTTATATACATCAGGTTTGCAGCTACGTAAATAAGGGTCACAATTAAAGTTCCAAAAAATAAGCTCAGCCCAATATTTCGCTTGGGATTTTTTACTTCACCTGCAATAAAGGTTACATTGTTCCACGCATCGCTGCTAAAAATGGAGCCAACCATAGATGCTGCAATAGCACCTAATATTGCACTTCCGGCTACGCCTCCAAAAATACTTCCATCCGCATTTCTTGTTTTCATTCCCCATGCATCTTGCCAATTGGCATTCCATATTTCGCTTTTGGCAGCTAATAGAAATCCAAAAATAATTAACCCAAAAAGGGACAATAATTTTACTACAGTAAAAACTGTTTGAATAAGTTTACCGCTTTTTATACCACCACTATTTATCCATGTAAGCAACACAATTAGCAAAATAGAAACAAGTTGAGCAGTATGAATTTTTAAACCAAAAATGGAGAACAATACATTTGCGTCGTTGAGTTCTAAAGCAGGAATAAAATACCCGGCAAATTTTGAAAATGCTACACCCACCGCAGCAATCGTAGCAGTTTGAATTACAGCGAAAAAACTCCAGCCATATAAAAATCCTGCCAGCGGATTAAAGGCTTCTTTTAAATAAACATATTGACCACCGGCTTTTGGAAACATGGCACTTAGTTCGCCATAACTCAAGGCAGCAGTTAAAGTCATAAAACCTGTAATAAGCCAAACGGCTATAAGCCAGCCTGCACTGCCTACGTTGCGGGTAATATCTGCACTTACAATAAAAATTCCGGAGCCAATCATCGAGCCTGCAACAATCATGGTTGCATCCAACAATCCCAATGAGGGTTTAAAGTCATCTGTAGTGGTTTCAGCCATCGTGGTTATTTTGGATGGCAATATAATACAAAGCGAAGTAATTAAACGATACAGCGTAAAAACGCCTTTTGTTAATCAAATTAAAAATCTACAGGGCATCTCGTTTTAGTCAACGAACTATTTCTGATATTTAAAAAATTTCTATAAGACATTGTTATCTCAAAACCTCCCCTGGCTTTTGCTGCAGCACTTAATTTAGAAATATTTACATCGTATGTTACACCAACACCGAAGTTATAATAATCAAGTTTTACAACAGGTATTACTGCATCATTCCATCTTAAAAAGGTACCGCCAGATAAACTGATGGTTTCATCTTCACTCTCCTGTATCAAATCATGTTTAAACATAAACCCACCCTGAAACTGGCTACTACCACCTTGTTCAAAATAATCGCCGTATAGTATTATTTTGTCATTATCGCTTGTAGCTGCAGATAAACCCGCATTTATGATGATTTTTTTATTTAGAATTACATCTTTACTCTGGTCGAATGCTACTTTCGGTTTATTAAAATGAAAGTAAGATCCACCTACATAATATTTAGTTCCATCGGAAAAAGTACTGCTAAAAACCAAACCGACCGTTGCATCAATATAAGTTACATTGCTGTTGCTAAAGCTTTGCCTCGTAGGATTTGTTTCGCTGTAAGAGCCGTTTACAAACTGATCATCAAAACTAAGTTTTGCTACATCGAAACGCTGTTGAACTGGTCCTGCCATTACGCCGAGGGATAAGTAGGTATCATTATCTTGGCTGAGCGACTTGTGATAAGTAAGAACGGGTAATATAGATGTTTTACCAAGCTTACTATCGCCGGCCATATCATTGAGCACCTGCACGCCCACTGCTAAATAGTTATCTGAATTTTCGTTGGTTCCAAATTTCGTTTCTACGCTCAAAGCCTGCGAAACAAACGGCGTGGTTACACTTTGCCATTGGCTTCTGAATGCGCCTGTTGCTCTAAAATCACCCTTGTAAAGACCCGCCAGTGCGGGATTGCGAAGCAAAGGCAACTCGTAAAATTGTGAAAAACTCACATCCTGCGCCGAACTGCCAAATGCTGAAAAAACAAATGCTATTATGATAAAAATGACGCGTTTCATTTAACGAATTTTATTTGATGATTGATGTGTTGCCTTTGTAATTGAAGACCGTTCCGTTTTCGCAAATAACCTCAGCGGTATAAACAAATACATCTGGCGGCCCTACAATTCCTTTCACTTTTCCATTCCAGCCAAACGCAATATTGTTGGGCGCAAAATTGGTTCTTTCAAAAACTAGTTCTCCCCACTTGTTGAAAATTCTAAAATATTTTACAGATACAATTCCGATACCTCTCACCATCAATACATCATTGAGCCCATCACCATCCGGCGTAAAAGAATTTGGAATAAATAGTTGAGAATTTTCGCAGAATACTTTTATTTTAATGGTATCTGTTGCGCTGCAACCAAATGCTGTTGTGGCTTTCACAATGTAAGAGATATCCTTTTTTATAATGGCAGTTGGGAGTGCACAATTGGTGCAGCTTAAGTCGTTTGTTGGAGTCCACAACCACTGTGCTATAGGGCCGTTGGTAACTACAGAAGCAAGTTCAAAGCGAGTACCCGCAGCAAGTGTAACATCTGGTCCTAAACTTATTGTTGGATATCTTCCTACACCTACGGTTATAAAAGCTGTATCTGAAAAGCAATTGTAACCATCGTACCCAACGACCCTGTAAGTAGTTGTTACCGCAGGAAAAGCCAATGGATTAGAAACATTACTATCATTCAATGTCTGTGTAGGTGTCCATGCATATAAAGCAGCCCCACTTGCCAATAAATTTGCAGTATCTCCAATACAAATATTTACGTTGCCAGATGTTGTAATTTGAGTAGGTTGTATAACCGTTACAACAACCGTATTTACAGCAGTACAACCAAAATTATTGGTGCCAGTTACAAAGTATGGAGTTGTTACAACTGGCGCAGCTATTGGGTTTGGGCATGTGGTACAACTCAACCCCAGTATGGGCGTCCATTGATAGCTATTTGTACCAACCACATTTAATTGCGCAGAATTACCCCTGCATAAAACCAAATTGTTTGTAGCATTTATTACCGGTGATGGATTTATTTTAACTTCAATTGAAGCCCTCGGTCCTTCGCAACCCAACGGTGTAGTCTGGCTTACATAATAGAACACACTACCCACTACTGCTGTTGATGGCGTGGGGGCACTTGCCAATACAGCCCCACCGGTTGCTACATTATACCAGTTGAGCGAATGCCCTGTGCTAGCTGTAGCTGTTAGCGCCGAGGCTGTAGCACCAATGCAATAATTGATAGATGTTGTAACCTGTGGCAGCACTGCCGGGGGATTAACCACAATAACAATCGTACTCGCTATAGAAGGGCAACTAGATATTGTTGCAATAACAGAATACGTTCCAGCATTTATTGCTGCAATATTTGCTATTGATGGATTTTGGAGTGAGCTGTTAAAGCCATTTGGACCATTCCATTGGTAAGTAGCTGCACCCGATGCTGTAGTTGCTGCTAAATTTAAAGTAGCACCGGCACACAATGAATTATTCGCCGTAACAACTGGTGCAATTGGCGGGTTATTAGGATCTACCGAAGTAAAAGGGCCAACTTCATTTGATAAACATCCATTCAACGTAACAGTAAAATTATCATAGGTACCTGCGGTGAGGTTAGCAATGGTTAAGGTGCCGGTTGCATTTGTCGTACCTGTTGCCGATTGTGGTATGGTGTTTTTTGTATAATTAATAGTGTAAAATGT
>JBJXGJ010000083.1:0-7056 GCA_046153805.1 Ferruginibacter sp.
AATAATCCTTGCACTCTTTCTCAGTTGAGTAGTCTCTAAAAAAATTATCTACTTTCATAACACCTAATATATTTAGCAAATATATGCTAAATATATTAGGTTGCTCTCAATTGCGGATAGTCATTCATTAATCATTCTTTTATTGACGGAAATAAGCGCACCGGTTTTTTTGGCTGTGCTTGCGTTGGTTAAAATTGGAGATTTAAAAATCATTGCCTCCAATGAGGCTATTTATAATTTTACAATCCAAATATCTACTGGGGACACTAAATTTGGCGAAATAGTGCTGTGGTTAAAAAACAACACAGAAGCTGTGTAGCTATTCGTGATTGACAACGCATTCTTTAAACAAAAAGGAAAATGGCACCAGCAGAAATGTAAAATCGGCTTCTTACAGTGTTCAATAAAATTTTTCCCGCTTTAAAAATCAATAAACAACAAAAGATCTGTTTATGAATGAAAGTCGTAGCAAAGGATTTTTTCATTTTGTTAAAGAATAAGTTAAAGCCATCTTCAAACAATTTTTACAATCACAAATTTTGATTAATTTGTAAAAAAATTTGATTGAAATTTTACCTTAACATATTTCGGTATCTAACCGCTGTATTATTGCTGCTCATAAAAATTGAACCAGTTGATGCACAAATGCAATTTGTAGAAAATAAAGGGCAGTGGGAACGTGCCATCAATTACAAAGGCGATTTTGGTACAGGATCGTTTTTTTTAGAAAATAGCGGATTTACCGTTTTATTAAATAATCCGGAAGATGTACAAAAACTTTCAGAAAAAAAACATGGGCATTTTAAAAAGATGTCTGCTACAAATGTCCATGACAGTCTGATCTTTCACTCCTTTGCATATAATGTTTCCTTCCTAGGCGGGTCAACTAACCCACAAAAAATTCCTGATAAGGCTTTACCTACCTATAACAATTATTTTATAGGGAGTGACAAACAAAAATGGGCAGGTAATTGTAAAATCTACACAGCCGTGACTTATAAAAACATATATCCAAATATTGACGTAAGATATTATAGTACCCAGAATAAGCTTAAGTATGATTTTATTGTACACCCTGGAGGAGATCCTTCTGCTATTGCGCTACAATATAATGGTGGAGTGAAACTATCAATCGAAAATAAGAAATTGGTTATTGGCACTTCTGTTGGAAATGTTACAGAACTCGAGCCATATTCTTATCAGGCAAATACAAGTGCGAAGCAAACTGTTACTACGAAATATATCATAAAAAACAACGTCGTATCTTTTGCGATAAGCAAATACGATCTTGCAGCTACTCTAATAATTGATCCGCAATTAATTTTTTCTTCTTTTACCCGCAGCGTTTCAGATAATTGGGGTTATACCGCAACACCTGGTGCCGATGGTAGCTTTTTTGCAGGTGGCGTAGCTTTCGATAATGGGTATCCAGCTGTATTAGGAGCATTTCAAACGGTTTACCAGGGCACGACTCCAGGTTCAAATCAGTTTGGCTATGATGTATCAATTTTTAAATTTTCGCCCGATGGTAGGTTTAGAATTTATGCCACATATATTGGAGGTAGTGGTGAAGAACAACCACATAGTATGATTGCCGATGCCCAAGGAAATTTAATTGTTGCAGGTAGAAGTACTTCTAACAATTATCCATTACTTACCGCCATACCTAATACAGGTACTGGGTATGATATTGTGGTAACAAAATTAAATGCTACAGGTACTGCGTTGCTTGGCTCTGTAAAAATTGGTGGTTCAGGCGATGATGGTGTAAACATAAAGGACAAAGGATTAGGTCTCGGTGATACGAGCCTAAGTCGTAACTACGGCGATGATGCCCGTAGCGAAGTCTTGTTGGATGCTTCAAACAATATCATATTAGCATCATGCACCCAGTCAACCGATTTCCCGGTTGCCAATGCTAGCCAGCCAGTTTTTGGCGGAGGCATACAAGATGGCGTAATACTTAAATTTACCCCTAACCTTTCATCATTAATTTTTTCAACTTTCTTTGGAGGCAATAAAAACGATGCTTGTTTTGTGGGTGCTATAAATCCTCTTACAAACAATTTATACATTGGCGGTGCCACAGAAAGCAATGATTTACCCGGCAATACTTCGGGAACGATTAATCCAATTTTGGTAGGTAGTATTGATGGTTTTGTTACAGAGTTGCAACCAAATACATCATCGCTCATTCGCACGACTTACATTGGCACCTCAGATATAGATCTTGTGTATGGGTTAAAATTTGACAGATATGGCTATCCCTATATCATGGGCACCACAATGGGAATTTGGATCCCTCAAAATGCGCTTTATAATGTACCAGGCTCTAAGCAATTTATTGCAAAACTTCAACCTGATCTATCTGCCTTTGAATACACTACAAATTTCGGTACACCAAATGCACCAAGCCCAAATATTTCGCCCATTGCATTTTTGGTAGATCGTTGCGAAAATGTTTATGTATCGGGTTGGGGCGGTATCGTAAACGGAGGATATTCAAACAGCGGTACAACTGGCTTGCCCGAGGTAAATCCTTTAACGAACATATTTTCGGCAGACGGTAGCGATTTTTACTTTTTTGTATTAAAAAAGAATGCTCAGTCACCATTATTCGGGTCGCATTTTGGGCAGAATGGTGGCGCCGGAGATCATGTTGATGGCGGCACCAGTAGGTTTGACGCCAACGGTGTTATTTACCAGGCCATTTGTGCTAATTGTCTTTACGCAGGGCCTGCTGCTTTTCCTATTTTTCCAAGCGATGTGTGGGGTACAAGCAACCCAAGCCCAAATTGTAACCTTGCCGCCATTAAAATTGATATGAACTTTGCCGGTGTAGCAACAGAAGTGCAATCATCTATAAATGGGGTTTTAAATGATACACTTGCGTGTTTTCCTATTTTGGTGAGTTTTAAAGATACCCTGCAAAAAGGCGTAACTTATTTCTGGAATTTTAATTCAGTGGCATTTCCCAATGCAGTAGATGCTGTGACAAATCATCCGGATACGTCTCATGTATTTACCGCAGCTGGAATTTATAGAGTGCGCCTCATTTCGGAAGACTCAAGCACCTGCAATATTCGAGATACTTCATACATCACCATCACAATGTCTGATAGAACGGTGAATCCTGCGTTTACTGCCACCCGGGTACAACCCTGCTCTTTAAACAAATACATTTTTAAAAATAATTCAACCACATTTGACGGCAGTAGTTTTGTGCCAACCTCTTTTGTATGGGATTATGGTGATGGATCACCAAAAGATACCACCAATAAATTACCTGACAGGGAACATATCTATACAAGCTTAGGAACCTATTTTGTTACCCTCACGGTGATAGATCCCCGATATTGCAACGCTCCTATCACCGATACAGTCGTGATTACAGTATTACCAAATGTAAAGTCTGTGCCAGCAGCGGTAGCCGCAGCATGTGCTCCTGCAGATTTATTATTTAAAAACAATTCTATACTTGGTGTTACATGGCTTTGGCAGTTTTTAGATTCTGCAAATAATATCATTGGTATATCCACAGCTTTTGAACCATCTTTTACATTTACTACGGGCGGCAACTATAAATACAGGCTTATTGCTTACAACCCAAACACCTGCAATTTAGCGGATACATCTGCTTATCTGAGTGTTACCATTTTCAAGACACCCATTGCTTTGTTTGATTACAGTCCTCTACCACCAATGCCAAATACGCCTGTAAAATTTAGAAACCTTACAACTAATGCAACAACCTATTTATGGGATTTTGGAGACGGACAACGTTCTACTTTATTTGAGCCAACGCATGAATTTATCAATACAGGAACTTACAATGTTACATTGTATGCCTACAACCAATCAATTTGCACAGATACCTCTAGCCTGAGCGTCATTGTGAGTATCATACCCTTGCTCGATGTGCCAAACGCATTCACCCCGGGTAAATTTGGCGAAAATGGAATTGTTTACGTAAGGGGTTTTGGTATTGGCAAAATGGATTGGAAAATTTACAATAGGTGGGGAGAAGTAGTATTTAGAAGCAACATTAAAACAGCCGGGTGGAATGGATTTTACAAAGGGAAATTACAACCCATGGATGTGTACACTTATACATTAGATGTTGAGTTTGTTGATGGCCAAAAAGTAAAGAGAACCGGCGATATTTCCTTGTTACATTAATTTTTGAAGTATTAAATATTTAGTGAAACATTTTGCACAAAAAAAATGATTTTAGAGGCACTAAAAAATAAATGGCGTCTCACTTAAGAAACGCCATTTATAAAAATGCGATACAATTTTAGCCTGCTTTTAATAGTTTTAAAAGTTCTTCGGCCGCTGCCTCTGATGATTGTGGATTTTGTCCTGTTATCAACATTCCATCTACAACTACATACGTTGTCCAATCTTCTTTTTTAGAATAATCTCCTCCCCTATTTTTTAGTTCATCTTCCAGCAGGAACGGAACGATACCTGTTAATTTTACGGCTTCTTCTTCGCCATTTGTAAAACCGGTAACTTTTTTATTTTTTACTAATGGCTCAGCATCTGCATCTTTTGCATTTAATAAAACAGATGGAGCATGGCAAACAGAAGCAACCGGTTTCTTACTGTTCCAAAAATCTTCAATCAATTTGATAGAATCTTCGTCGTTGGTAAGATCCCATAGTGGTCCGTGCCCGCCGGGATAAAATACCGCATCAAAATTTTCCGCTTTCATTTCTTTTAAAACAACCGTGTTTGCAAGTAATTGTTGCAAAGCCTCGTCAGCATTAAATTTAATGGTTGCTGGTGTAAGGCTTTCGGGCTCATTACTTTTTGGGTCTATTGGCGGTTGACCACCCTTAGGAGATGCAATAGTAATTGTTGCGCCTGCATCTTTAAATAAATAATAGGGCGCAGCAAATTCCTCAATCCAAAAACCTGTTTTCTTTCCGGTATTGCCGAGCTCACTGTGCGACGTAAGTACCATTAAAATTTTCATAATTGTTTCTTTTAATATTTAATTGATAGGTAATTTTCTTAAAATGTTACAACCTTTATACCATTTCTTTATTTTCTAAAAAAGCGTTAAGGAAATTTTTATAAATAGCGTGACTCTATGCACTTCAACAGTAAAATAAACATTTGCCTTTTTTATACTCTGCTATTTTTTACAGATATTTGCCTAATTTCTCAAAAACATGAATGTTCTAGTAAAGAAAGCTACCATCGTTTGTTCATCCTCGCCTTTTCACTTACAGGTAAAAGATATTTTAATAATTGATGGCTTAATAAAAGAAATAAGCGATTCTATTACTGGCGAAAACACCCAAACAATTTCAGGAAATAATTTGCACATCAGCCTGGGATGGTTAGATGTATTTGCAGATTTTGCGGAACCGGGTAACGAATACAGAGAAACGCTGGAAACCGGTGCAAATGCTGCGGCAGCAGGAGGCTTTACGGATGTAATGCTTATGCCGGATACAACCCCAACTGTAGCTTCCAAAGCACAGATATCTTTTTTAATTGAACGGGCTAAAGCCCTTCCCATTCATATACACCCTATTGGTGCCGTTACAAAAAACAGCGATGGCAAAGAGCTCACCGAAATGTACGACATGTATGCAGGTGGTGCTGTTGCCTTTAGTGATGGAAGAAAAGCGATACAGCAATCAGGAATTTTGCTGAAAGCGCTGCAATATGTTTCGGCAAAAAATGCAGTTATTATTCAAATAGCAGATGATAAGAGCATAAGCGAAGGGAGTTTAATGAACGAAGGCATAATGAGTACCAAACTTGGGCTGCCTGGTAACCCTGCCATTGCAGAAGAATTGATGATAGCGAGAGATATTGCTTTGCTCAGGTACACAGATTCTCATTTGCACATAACAGGAGTTTCTACAAAAAAGGCGATAGACCTAATAAACGAAGCAAAAAAAGAGGGCCTTCAGTTAACCTGTTCGGTAACACCGTTCCACCTTTATTTTTCTGATGAAGATCTTGTTGACTATGAAACCAATTTAAAAGTGAACCCTCCACTTCGCACAAAGGAAGATGTTGCAGCACTAATAGATGCTTTACGTAACGGAGACATAGACTGCATTGCAAGCCATCATACACCACAATGTTTGGATGATAAAGTATGCGAATTTGAGTATGCAAAAAATGGAATGGTTACCTTGCAAACTTTGTATGGAACTTTAAACGGTTTATTAAATGATCCTGAACTGTTGGTAAAAATGTTTACGGAAACAAACAGGGAAATATTTAAACTCCCCATACCGACATTTGAAACAGGTACAGAAGCATCTCTTACCTTGTTTGAGCCAAACACGACGTATATTTTCAACGAAAAAGATATTCTCTCAAAATCGAAAAACTGTCCTTTTATTGGCAAACAAATGAACGGAAAAGTAGTAGGCATTATCAATAAAAGCAAAGTGGTGTTAAACAACTAAATGAAAAATATCAGCCCAAAATATATTGGTTTAGTAACAGCTGCGGCTATGGTGGTAGCCTCCCTCCTTCTTTTTTATTTATTTCATTTTCCCGAGAATGGTAAAAACCAGTACTTCATTTATGCAGTGTATGCTATTGGTATTATTGCAAGTCTTGTGTTATACAAGCAAATAGATGTAGGTGAAAAAACTTTTAAAGATTATTTTTCTGAAGGCTTTAAAGTGTTTGTGGTAGTAACGCTAATAATGGCAGCTTTTACTTTTGTGTTTTACAAGATGAATCCACAAATTTTGGACAATGCACTTGTGGAAATAAACAGTTTTAACGCTAAAGATGAAAATAAAACACCGGCAGAAGTAACCGCTAATGCTGAAAAGTTAAGAGGAATTTTTATACCCATGATGATTGCCACAACAACTGTTAAGAATTTGGTTTTGGGTGCGCTTATTACAATTGTTGCAGCAGGTTTTCTATCTCAAAAAAAATCGGTATAATGTGTGGCAGTAAAACACAGTAAAAGCTAGATAGATAATTAAAGGTGAAACGTGTCCCGCGATCTTGCGGGACCATCGAATCGAAACATGCTGCTTCTTTGCTAGGTTAACAAAAAATGAA
>JBJXGJ010000104.1:0-15060 GCA_046153805.1 Ferruginibacter sp.
GATAACCAGCTTAATTTGGCAACCGTGTCAGTGCCTGTTTACGATAGTGTTGGGAATCTTTTCGGTAACAGATTAATTTCAGAAGAAATTAATGCAGGCTCTTTTGATAAAATTTCCATAACGCAACAATGGTATTATAACGATACAAAAAATATTGTTTACTGCCTTATTCCGGAGGCATATTTATTTCTTAAAAAGGCCGATAAAGTATCTTCAACTAAAGATGTAAAACCAGTTCTTAAAATCACTTTCTAATCTTTACATTTACACTGTAATAAATTTATTGTTTATCCCATGTCCATACACAAAGAAGTAAAAAAAATTACCACCAATACACTGCAAAAAATGAAAGCTGCAGGCGAAAAAATTTCTATGCTTACGGCGTATGATTTTTCGTTTGCGAAAATATTTGATGCAGCAGGTATTGAAGTTATTTTAGTGGGTGATAGTGCCAGCAATGTAATGGCGGGCAACGAAACTACTTTGCCCATTACAATGGAGCAAATGATTTACCATGCTCAAAGTGTGGTACGAGGTGTAAGCAGATGTTTGGTAGTGGTAGATATGCCTTTTGGTTCTTACCAAGGCAATACAAAAGAAGCACTTAACAGTGCTATTCGCATCATGAAAGAAACGGGTGGCCACGCCATCAAGTTAGAAGGTGGAGAGCATGAGGTTGAATCCATCAAACGCATCGTAAACAGCGGTGTGCCCGTGATGGGTCACTTGGGTTTAACGCCACAAAGTATTTACAAATTTGGTACATACACCGTTCGGGCAAGGGAAGATGAAGAAGCGGCACAGTTAAAAAAAGATGCATTGCTATTACAAGAAGCCGGTTGCTTTGCTATCGTATTGGAGAAAATTCCTGCGGTATTGGCGGCAGAAGTCACGGCAAGTTTACACGTACCCACCATTGGTATAGGTGCAGGTAATGGCTGCGACGGACAGGTGCTTGTAATGCACGATATGCTTGGCATTAATGCTGAATTTAAACCACGCTTTCTGCGCCAGTATTTAAACATGGATGAGCAAATTACAGGTGCCATTAAGCAGTATATTACTGATGTAAAAAGCAGCGATTTTCCAAATGAAACGGAACAGTATTAGTTTTATAAACTCAAAATACTATGGATTAAAAATCCATGGGTTGAAAATACAGTCGACTGAAAGTCGGTTGGAATGTGCCGTGAACAGCATTGAAAACTTTCAACTAAAGTTTATTGAAATTACTCAAGAATAAAATTCTGATTACTATTGGGACCATCTCTATGGTGTTCCTAATATTCTTGAATCATCTCATCTGTTATATTCCCTGAACTCCAAGCTCCATAACCTATTCCCCATAAGTGCTGACCCCAATACCGTTTCGTTAATTCTGAAAATTCATCCATCAACAGTCTTGCACTTCTACCCTTTACTCGTTTCACTAAATCGCTTGTAGAAACTTTTGGAGGATAGCTTAAATGAAGATGGATATGATCTTTACTGACTACTTCTTTTAATATTCGTACATCCATCGAATCACAAGTTTTACGTATTAAATCTCTGCAACCCGCTCGTACATCACCTTTTAAAACACCAAAACGATACTTTGTACTCCAAACGATATGAACGTGCAATTCATAAACACTATGAATACTCTTTCTAATATTTTCCATTTGTCAAATTTAAAAATGTTTGTAGAAGCTAAAGTATTGGACTAAAGTGCATAGCTTGAACTAACGGGTTGAGACCTGCAAATTTTCTTGAACGGGTAGTTATACAAATTTCTTATTATCGAACTGTGGATTTTCGTTGATTTTATGAGAGCTGAACTTCCATTGTCGCAAAGCAGTTTTGTGTTTTTTTTGTCTGTTGACTATTTTTATTCGTTATCCAATCCCATATTTTTAATGAGCCATCTGTTTGGCACTTCATCCGGTAACGAATTATAAAAGCAGATCCCAATGTTAATAAACCAATGAAAATGATAGAAGCATTAATGCTTATTAAGTCTGCGATTATTCCAGTGAGTATTGCCCCAATTGCATAACCCAAATCTCGCCACAAACGAAAAATGCCGATGCTTTTTGCCCTGTCCTGCGGATTTGTGCTTTCTGCAACTGTTGCGAGGAATGTTGGATACACCATTGCTGTACCCCATCCTAAAATGGAAGAGAGAATAATAAAATGAAACATGGTATTAGCCCAAAACAAAACAATCAAGGCAATGGCTTGTAAAAACATGCCTACGTAGAGCATATCTTTTTTGCAAAACTTGTCAGCCATTTTTCCTGTGAACAATTGACCGAGACCCCAAACGGAGGGATATATTGCTGTAATAATTCCTATTTCGCCAATTGTAAAACCTTTATTTGCAAGCAGAATCGGGAAAATGCCCCAAGCCATTCCATCATTGAGGTTATTTATTAAACCTGCCTGTGTTACTGAACCTAAATTTTTATTTTTCCAAGTTGTATCCCAAAATATATTTTTCAATAGTGGTATAGTATTATTAATGCTTTCCTTTGCCACATGATGTTTGGTATCTTTTATAAAAAAAACACTTCCCAATAAACCTAATAAAACCAATACAATGCCTATGTAAAATGGATACGGCCTTATGCCATATTGGCTGGCTATCCAACCGGTTAAAAATGCTACTGCTGCTACTGCAATGTACCCTGCAAATTCGTTTAAGCCCATAGCAAAGCCCCGTTGCTTTTCCCCTACCAAATCTATCTTCATTACTACTGTACTACTCCAGGTTAAACCCTGGTTGATGCCTAAAAGTACATTGGCAGCTATTATCCAACTCCACGACGGAGCAAACATTAAAATAAATGGAATGGAAATACCAATTACCCAACCGGCTACCAACAGTTTTTTTCTTCCGAATTTGTTTGCTAAAGTACCTGTGTAATAATTGGTAATGGCCTTTACAATACCAAACACAATAATGAATGAGAGAATGGCTGTTTTGGCTGCTATCGCAAATTCTTTTTCGGCAATCTGAGGAAGAATAGAACGTTCCAAACCCACCATGCCGCCTACAAAAGCATTGATGATTACAAGCAGTGTAAACTGTTTCCAGTTTTCTTTTAGCCCTAACTTAATTTCCTTTTGTTGCATGTTTACTGTGTAATATTTTACACTGCAAAGGTGGCTACTGCAACCGGCTATTCTTTTATCATAAGATAAATAATTACCGGTGAGCCCTTATGCGGCTAAGGCTTACTTGTGTAATGCCGAGGTAAGATGCGACATATTTAAGCGGCACTTTTTTTAGTACATCATTGGCTTCATTTAACAGGGCTTTATATCTTTCTTCGGCACTATGAAACTGTATGCCTTCTATGCGGTTTAAAGTCTCTACATGCCCTGCTTCAAATATTTTGCGAAATAGTCTTTCAATTTCAGGAAACTTATCATACAGTTTAAATAAAGCAACAGCGTCAATGGCCACAATTTCTGCATCTTCCAAAATTTGTATTGCCTTACGGCTTGGTGTGCCTGTAAACAGGCTTTCAACTCTTGCAATGATGTTGTTTTCAAAATAGAAGCCTTCTGTAATGTCTATGCCATCTTTATGATAATAGATACGGGCTACTCCTCTATTGATAAAATAAATTGTTTTGCAAGTGTACCCGATTGGTTGAAGGTCTTTATTTTTTTTGATGGAGATAACATTGCTTATTCCGGCGATGGCTTCTTCCGCTTCTTTGGAAAGCGAATTAAATTTTTTGAAATATTGAAATAGGCTACTCATTATTTGACTATTAAAGGTAACACACCGTGCCGTACATTTGGTTTTTCAGGTACAAGAAGTTTTACTTAGAATTGAATGCGCCTATATCAATTTATGACCTATCCCCCCAAATGTAACCTTTGTTACCATCCGCCAAAAAACTTCGTAACATCTTTACAATTCCAAAAAAAGACATTATGGAAATATTAGGTTATTTGTTAGCAGCAGTTGTAGGTATATCGCTTGGATTAATTGGCAGCGGGGGTTCTATTTTAACGGTGCCTATTTTGGTATATATAATGGGCATAAATCCTGTATTGGCTACAGCATATTCTTTATTTATTGTAGGCTCAACTGCTTTGGTTGGCGGTGTGCAAAGTGCCATTCAAAAAAAGGTAGATTTTAAAACTGTTCTCATTTTTGGCATTCCCTCTATTGCCGCAGTATATGCCGCCCGTATGTGGCTTGTACCATTAATTCCAAAAGAACTTTTCTCTATTGGTTCATTGGTTATTACAAAGCCAATAGCATTAATGTTGCTGTTTGCTGTGGTAATGATAATGGCCTCAATCAGCATGATTAAATCAGGCAAAAAGAAAGGAGCGGTTGATGAAAATGCCCCAATGAAATATAATTATCCCGTGATTTTGCTGGAAGGTACCGTGGTAGGTTTACTTACCGGACTTGTAGGTGCAGGCGGTGGCTTTTTGATTATACCTGCATTGGTACTGCTTGCCCGTATGCCTATGAAGCTGGCTGTAGGCACATCGTTGTTTATTATAGCAGCAAAATCGCTAATAGGGTTTATTGGCGACTTGCAAGGCGATCAGATTATTGACTGGAAACTTCTGGGAAGCTTTACCGCATTTGCAGTTGTAGGAATTTTTATAGGTATTTATCTTTCTAAAAAAATATCGGGAAATAAGTTGAAAAAAGTATTTGGCTGGTTTGTATTAATGATGGGTATTTATATCATTATTAAAGAAATTTTCTTTCCAACAGGTGGCGGCCATTGATAAAAGAATAAAATGAAAAAAAACTCTTGCTACAGGTTAAACGAAACACAAGCAGCCATACTTTCTTGGTATGGCTTACTCGTTGCTTAATGTAACAAATGTTACTAAAATCGGTAAAAAACTTTACCATATTTGCAAAACAAATAAACTTAAAAAATAAAAAAGTATAACTATGTTTTTTCAACACATTTACGACAAAAGTCTTGCTCAGGCAAGTTATTTCATCGGTTGCCAAAAGGCAGGCGTTGCCGCAGTTATTGATGCAAAACGGGATGTGGATACCTATCTCGAAATTGCTCAAGCTAATAACATGAAGATAACTCACATTTTTGAAACGCATATTCATGCCGATTTTTTGGCAGGTTCAAGAGAACTTGCTGCATTAACTGGTGCTGATTTGTACCTGTCTGATGAAGGCGGATCGGGTTGGGAATATGAGTTTAAACATATTGGTTTAAAGGACGGCCAAAAAGTACAATTAGGGAATCTCACTTTTGATGTGTTGCACACACCAGGCCACACACCTGAAAGCATCAGTTTTCTTTTAACAGATAATCCTGCTTCTAAAGAACCGGTGATGTTATTTACAGGCGACTTTGTTTTTGTTGGTGATATTGGTCGTCCTGATTTGCTGGAAAAAGCAGCAGGTATTACAGGTACAGCAGATGCTGGTGCACATCAAATGTTTAACTCCATTAACAAATTTAATGCGCTCGCAGATTATATTCAGGTATGGCCCGGACATGGTGCAGGCAGTGCCTGTGGTAAAGCTTTAGGCTCCGTACCCAGCACTACAGTTGGTTATGAAAAGGCAAGAAACTGGGCATTTCAATATGCAGATAATGAAAAAGGTTTTGTAAAATATTTATTGGAAGACCAGCCGGAGCCGCCAAAGTATTTTGCCATGATGAAGCACTTAAATAAGGTTGACCGTCCGTTGTTAACTGAGGTTCCAAAATTGAAACAACTTTCACTTGAAGAATTGAAAGGCGCAATGGCGCAGGGCATGAAAGTAATTGATACAAGAAACAAAGTAGATTTTGCCGCCGGCTTTATTCCTGGCAGCATTAACATACAAGGCAATAATGCATTTGCTACCTGGGCAGGCTGGTTTTTAAAATATAATGAACAATTTATTTTATTAGCTGATGAAAGCCAGTTAGATGACTTGACAAGAAAATTGATGCGTATTGGTTTAGATAATATTTACGGATATGTCGGTTCTACTACATTGTGGACAGAAGCTGGCGGCCTATTAGAAAAAGCCCATATTATTTCTTTGGCAGAAGCCAAAGAATTGATTATTAACAAAGATGTGCAGTTGATTGATTTAAGAGGAGCATCAGAATACAATGCTGGGCATATTTCCCAGGCAGAAAATATATTTGTTGGTACACTAACAGATAACCTTGATAAAGTGAGCAAAGACAAAAAAGTAATCATCCATTGCCAAAGCGGCGACAGGGCAACAATAGGCTATTCTATTTTAGCAAAGAATGGGTTTAAAAATATATCCAACTTTTCAGGCAGTATAAATGAATGGGTAAATGCAGGGGAACCCGTAGTGTCATAAAATGCAAATACCAGTTTACATTCTTACAATGAAAATCATGGGCTTATTTCAAAATTTATTTGGCGGCGGGCAAAAAGTTTGTGTCAGCGGAATTATTGTGGAAAAGGAATTGGTGCTGGCAAAGTTGTTTTATCTGGGCCGTCCACAAAAGAAAATAATAACCTTATCGTCAGAGCGAATTTTTTTTTGTAAGCTTAAACATGGAGTGATATGATAAAATTAAATAGTACAACACATGAAACAGATAATATTTAGTAACTGGAATTTTATGCGGCTTTTAAGGTTGGGTTTAGGCATCGCAGTTATTGTACAATCTGCACTGGCAGGCAATTGGACAATGGGAATTTTGGGATTACTTTTTACTGCAATGCCGGTATTTAATATAGGCTGCTGCGGAACTGGGGGTTGTAATACTCCGATAAAGAAAACTTTTGAAACAACAAAAGATATAAATTATGAAGAAGTGGTTTAGTAATAACCTGCTCTATATTATTGGAGCCATATCAGGTGCGGTTGCAGGATATTTATACTGGCAACAAATTGGCTGTGCCAGCGGTACTTGTGCCGTTACATCAAAGCCACTAAACAGTACTGTTTATGGCGCAGCAATGGGGGCTTTATTATTTGGCATATTTCAAAAGCAAACTAAAAAACAAGAAGATAAACCTGCACAATGACATTTAACGAAATTATACAATCAGATAAACCGGTACTGGTAGATTTTTTGCCGAATGGTGTGGCCCATGCAAAATGATGGCTCTATTCTCAAAGAGGTTAAGAAAGAAACCGGCGATTCGGTTACCATTATAAAAGTAGATGTAGATAAAAGTCTGCAGCCAGCAAATGAATACCATGCACAAGGAGTACCAATACTGATATTATTTAAAAATGGAAAACATTTGCGCTGGCAAAGTGGTTTAGTGCCAAAGGGCGGGCGCTTAGGAGTAATTAAAAAATTTACATTATAAAATTTAAACAATGAACTTATTTCAAAATTTATTTGGTGGCGGGCAAACCGCCGATTTAAAAAAATTAATTGCCCAGGGTGCATTTTTAGTAGATGTAAGGGAGCCTGAAGAATTTTCCAGAGGCAGTGCAAAAGGAGCTGTAAATATTCCATTAGGTAGTGTAGCAACCGAATTAAATAAGTTTAAAGGAAAAGAAAATATTGTTGTTTTCTGCCGCAGTGGTAACCGAAGTGGGCAGGCCAAAATTATTCTTGAGCAAAACGGCTTTAAAAACGTTGTAAATGGTGGAACCTGGGAAGATATAACTCAGTTTGTAAAATGATAGCTGTAAAATATTTATCTCTATTCGTCGTACTGGTGGGGTCTATCACTGCTTGCTCCAATTCATCTGCAAGTTGCGACAACTGCACTACCGATAGCAATACCGTTTTGCCAAAGGCAGGAAAAACAAGTATTGTAGATGTTTGTACTGTGGATGAATGGAACAATGACGACCACGCGGATTGCAGCGTAAACTATCCGCTGCATCAATTGGGTAGAAACATAGAGACACTGAATGCGCATGATAAAGCGATAGTGGTATGCCGCTGCGATAACAAGGCAAATGCAGCAAAAGAATTACTTGAACAGCGAAGCATTAAAGAAATAGAAAACAAAGGAGCCTGGCAAAATATTGCCTGCAAATAGATAACAGTTATAAATTAATAGCAGATGGAAAAATTAAAAATACTCATCCCTACAGATTTTTCTGTGCAGGCGGAGTTTGCTTACCTGATGGTGAAAAAGTTAGAAGAAAAAATCCGTGTTGACATTCATTTTTTACATGTAATGAATGTACCTGATACTGTAACGGTGGATGGTAACGGCAATATTCAAACATGCGGTGAAATTGATGTGAAGTATGTGGCAAAGCAAAAAGAAATAGCTGAACGTAATTTAGCTAAGCTAAAAGTACTGTTTGGTAAAGACATTAACAGTCACTTTGTATTGGGAAAAGTTACAGACCGTATTTTAAATTTTGCGGAATCGAATCATTTTGATTTGATTGTGATGGGTACTAAAGGTGCATGGGGCATAAAGGAAAAACTGTCCGGTTCAGAAACACAAATAATTGCTCGAAAATCAAAAATTCCTGTATTGTCTTTAATGTGCGATCGTTCTGACCTGAACGTACAGAATATCCTACTGGTACACAATTTCAATCAACCTGCTAAAGAAGATTTGCAGTTGATGCATAAACTGATTGCAGCTTTTAACACAAAAATCCATTTTCTTCAAATTACTTTAGCAAGTGTAGATATAGAAAAAGAAACTGTGGAATCAAATATGAAGATGTTTGCAGAGCTAAACAATATCATTAACTACGAGAGTCACTTAATAAATGATAAAGATGTTGAAAATGGTGTAGTGCATTTCAAACAGATGAATACCATGGATATCGTATGCATCGGTACACATGGCAAGGGTGGCTTATTCCATCACAGTGCCACCGAAAAACTAATTAATCACTTATTCACGCCTATTATTTCATTTCATATAAATTAATATAACAAATGAGAGAGTTTATAACACAAACCTGGTCGTGGTGGTTTTCAGGTTTTATGATAGCGGCCATCATGTTTTTCCTTTTATACTTTGGCCAGTCATTTGGGTTTTCTTCCAATTTAAGAACCCTCTGCGCAGCAGCAGGCTTAGGAAAAAAAACGAAATTTTTTGATTTTAACTGGAAGACCCAAACATGGAACCTGTTTTTTTTAGTTGGAGCAATTGTTGGTGGATTCATTGCAAAGCAATTTTTGTCTTCGGATGTGCCACTCGAAATTTCACAGGCAACCATTAATGATTTAAGTAATCTGGGTATTGCAGCACCCGCTTCGTTACAACCTGCTGAACTGTTTAGTTTAGATGCAATTCTTTCCATAAAAGGTTTTCTTGTACTGGCTATAGGGGGTCTTATGGTTGGTTTTGGATCCCGTTATGCGGGTGGCTGTACTTCAGGCCATGCCATCAGTGGATTATCAGATTTACAAGTGCCTTCATTAATAGCAGTCGTTGGTTTTTTTATCGGCGGACTGATCATGACATTTTTCATCATCCCATTAATATTTTAATCAAATGAAGTTTATAAAATTTTTATTGCTCGGTATTGCGTTTGGTATTGTGATGGCAAAGTCAGAAGCGATATCCTGGTTCAGGATACAGGAGATGTTCCGCTTCCAGGCATTTCACATGTTTGGCATTATTGGCACAGCTGTAACGGTTGGTGTTATTGGCGTTGCACTAATAAAGAAATTTGAAATAAGGGATTTTCATGGTAACCCGATATTATTTCATCCTAAAGAAAAAGCAGTTACCCGCTATCTCGTTGGTGGATCAATTTTCGGATTAGGATGGGCATTAAGTGGCGCCTGCCCAGGCCCAATGGTGGTAAATATTGGTTATGGTTTTTTATCAATGGGTATTGTATTTCTGTTTGCCATAGTGGGCACTTATTTATATGGATATTTTAAAGAAAAACTCCCACACTAATTTTTAAAACGATTACTTATGAACCATGAACAGGACGATGAAAAAATGTCAGAAGTATTAATTTCAGTGATCAATAAGCTTATGTTGATTATTGTAGTTTTAATAATTGCTTTGATTGCAACACCAGTAATTATATACCAGGCAAATAAACCCGATAAGCCCACTGACAACAGCATTGCAGAAGCAACAAAAACTGAAGCAAAAAAAGATGGAGTTGCATACTGGATAGCACCCGATGTTAATAGCATTACAGATGCTAAGCAAAAAAAACAAATTGAATATGGTGAAGAATTAATTGCCCATACTGCAAAATATCTCGGACCCAAAGGTTCTGTATTAAAAATTAGTAACGGATTAAATTGCCAGAACTGCCACCTGCAGGCAGGAACAGCTGTTTTTGGAAACAACTATGGTTCTGTCGCATCGCTCTATCCTAAGTTCAGGGCAAGAAGCGGTGCTGTTGAAAATATTTACAAAAGGGTAAATGATTGTTTTGAACGCAGTTTAAATGGTAAAGCAATTGATACTGCGGGTAAAGAAATGCAAGCTATTGTTGCCTATATAAATTTCTTAGGCACAAATGTGGAGAAGGGAAAAAAAGCAGAAGGTTCAGGCCTTAAGGACCTGGCTTTTTTAGATCGTGCCGCCGACCCTGCAAAAGGCTTAGCTGTTTATACTGCAAGTTGCCAAAGTTGCCATCAGGCAAGTGGGGAAGGCGTATTCAACGCAGATAAAACAGAATATACTTTTCCTGCATTGTGGACTACAAATAGCTTTAATGATGGTGCCGGTTTAAATCGTATCAGCAATTTTGCAAAGTATGTAAAATATAATATGCCGCAGGGTACTACTCACTTAAGCCCACAACTTTCTGATGAAGAAGCCTGGGATGTTTCCGCTTATATACTCTCCCAAAAAAGGCAACATATCAATGTGCCTAAAGATTGGCCAGATAAATCTAAAAAACCCTTCGACCATCCATTTGGCCCATATACCGATAGTTTTACTGAAGCCCAACATAAGTTTGGCCCCTTTAAACCAATCATTGATGAGCAGAAGAAAAAAGAAGCAGTGGCAAAAAATAAAACAACAGTTTCCGTAAAAAAGTAAACCATTAAAAAACCTGCCATCATGAGCAATAACAGACGGATTTCATCAAATCTTTAGGTATGGTAACCGATGCAGGCTTATTAGCCACTACCCCAATTGCCTCCCTAGTTGAAAAAACAGACAACACAGAAATTAAAGAAATTGCTTGTTACGATAAGCAATTTGCTATTTCTATTGTACAAACTACCAACGTACATTGCCCGGCTCATCCGCATGATGAATTGTTTTGGGAAAATGAAAAAGCGGTGTTTCCTAAAACAGGCGGCTATGCACATTTAGCTACATACTTGCAAAAGGAAAGAAGGGGAAATGCTAATACATTTTTGATTGAGACTGGTGATACGTTTCAGGGGAGCGAACTGTCTGTAAAAATTACAGGTAAGGCAATGGATGGTACCCATCTTAAATGCATTGGACTAAGATTTAGGTCTTCTGGGCAACTGGGAGGTTATTTAGATTGTCGCTATATCAAATCTGAATTTTTTTTTAATAACCCTGCCAATCGCAGGTAGGCATAAAAGTTTATAATTAAAAATGAAAAGAATTGTTACAGCAGTATTTTTATTGCTTATAGGTAATACTTTATTTGCCCAAAATCAGCAAATTTCAGAGATACCTAAAATGTATAAAGACAAACAGGTAGAAAAACAAGATACCACATCCTTGTTATCCGCTTTTAAAAGAGGGCATTTCAATGGGCACTTTCGTTATTTTTTTATGAGTACCCAAAACCAAAACGGACTTACCGATTATTATGCCAATGCTGCTGGCGGCGGTATAAGGTATGAAACGGCAAATTTTCACGGCTTTCATTTTGCAGCAGGTGGTTTTTATACATTCAATATCGGCTCTTCCAATTTGGCAAAACCAGATACTACAACCGGCCAGTCAAACCGGTATGAAATTGCACTTTTTGATGTAAAAAACCCATACAAAAAAAAGGATATTGACAGGCTGGAAGAATTTTACATTAAATACCATTATAAAAAATCAAGCATAGTTTATGGCAGGCAGCTCATTAATACTCCCTTTATAAATTTGCAGGATGGCCGCATGAGGCCAACTGGTGTAGAGGGTTTTTGGTTTGAAATGAACGAGGTTAAAAAACTGAAACTAGAAGGCGGTTGGTTATATGCAATATCTCCAAGGGGTACTACTAAATTGTTCGATATCGGTGAATCAATAGGAGTTTATCCCACTGGTGTAAATATTGATGGAACTAAATCACAGCATGCAAATAATTTAACAAGCAAAGGGGTTTTTTTAGCAGCTGCGCATGTTGAATTAAATAAAAATGTTACACTGCAAGGATGGAATGTTTTTACAGAGAATATTTTTAATACTACCATGTTGCAAACAGATTTTTCATTGCCATTAAAAGATAATAATACCATTTTTGCGGCTGCACAATTTATAAGGCAGGATGCAGTAAGTAATGGTGGCAATGAAGATGCAGCTAAAACATATTTTGAAAAAGGAGGGAAAGCAATAACATTTGGTGCCAAGGCAGGATGGAAAAATAAGCAATGGGAAGCCAGTAGCAATTACAACCGCATAACAGCAGATGGCCGTTACCTTATGCCCCGTGAATGGGGCAGGGAACCATTTTTTACATTTTTGCCCCGTGAACGTAACGAGGGATTGGGAGATGTACATGCTATTATGGGTAAGGTAAATTACAATATTCCCAAAATAAGGGTAAAAACATCATTAGCGGCAGGCTACTATAAGCTGCCCGATGTAAAAGACTACCGTTTAAATAAGTATGGTGTACCTTCATACACACAGGTTAATACAGATGTAAGATATGCTTTTAATAAAGTTTTAAAAGGATTGGAAGCACAGCTTTTAGTGGTGGGCAAATTAAATAGTGGCGAAACCTATAACAACAAAAGATTTGAGATTAATAAAGTAAATATGGTGTTATATAATTTTGTTTTGAACTACCACTTTTAATTATGAAAAATAAGATAGCAACCTTTGATTCAACCTTTGAACCAGCATTGATAATAGAAATGCAGCGGTTTGGAGAAGTTAAGCACTTTTCCGAAGGTGATCTAATTATGGACTATGGTAAATACATACGTATGATGCCCATTATTGTAAAAGGTACTATTAAAGTTTTCAGGATGGATGAAACTGGCAATGAAATCTTGTTGTATTATCTATCCAGCAATGAAAGTTGCTCGATGGCATATAGCTGTTGTATGGAAGCGAAAAAAAGTGAAGTAAAAGCCATTGCCGAAGATGATGTTGAATTGATAGCTATACCGCATTTAAAATTGGAAGAATGGTTATGTAAATACCCAAGCTGGAAAAGCTACATCATGCGGAGTTTTAATGAACGTTTTTTAGAATTGTTGAAATCTATTGAAAGCATCGCATTTCATAAATTAGACGAACGCCTGATTTCTTACCTTAAAGAAAAACAACGCCTATCCGGTTCCAGTGTTGTTAAAGCATCACACTATCTTATCGCTGATGAACTGCATACATCCAGAGTAGTTATATCAAGGCTTTTAAAACATTTGGAAAATGATAAAAAAATTATCCTGTACAGGAATGAAATCAAGTTGTTGAACGGTTTTAATGATGAATAAAATGATGCCAAAAGTTAATCTGATGGAACTATACTACCCCCATTATAAAAATGTGCAATGATTTTCAGGAACACAAAAAAGTAAGCATCTTTGGAAAACCACTTCTGAAGATGCTTACAATTTTATAATTAAGTAATCATTTCCTGCGATGTGGCTGACATTAGGGTAGCATCCATAATATTAATTTATACAAATTACAAATTTCGGTTATTGAAAATATCAGAAAAACTGCTAATCCATTTTGTTAAAATCTTCTCCCACTTGTATGAAATTTTGAAAACTGTATCCTCTAATACAAAAGAGAGATATAACTTTATACCATGGCAAATAATTTTGACCGACAAAGACACCAAAAAGCATTAACCTATACAGCCATTATTTGTGGTGCGTTGTTGCTGATGTTCATTTTTATTAGTTGGAAAGTATTACCTCCTGCCCTACCAGTTGTACAAGATTTAATGGAAATAAACCTTGGTAACAACGACGAAGGCTTTGGCGAAGAGCAGCCACTCATAAAAGGTGATGGAAAGCCTGAACCTGAAATAAGCCAGCAACCTCAACCTACAGCCCCTGCGCCCGAAGAAGTAGCAGAAGAAAAAATAACAGCAGATGATAATGCCGAGGCAGAAGCTGCGCCAGTTGTAAAAACCGTAAAAAAAGCAACGCCAGTGAAAGTAACAACTCCAACACCTACAAAAGTTGTAGCACCAACACCAAAACCTAAAACGCCCAAGTTGGTATATAATGGCCCAGGTACAAAAAATGGCAACAACAAAACTGAAGACAATGGTTACACAATGCAGGGCAATAACAAAAATGGCAAAGGAGATGCGGGCGACCCAACAGGTAATAAAGATTCTTATGGCAATACGCCCGGTGGTAAGGTGGGAGGACCAAAAGTTATTAGTGGAAACAGAAAAGTAGTGCGTTATTATTCTTTTACAGGCGAATTACCAAAAGCTACCATTAATGCAGTCATAAAAGTTTCTCCTTTAGGGGTCGGTACATTTTTACGCATTGGCGTAGGCAGTACCAGTTCTAGCAGAGATTATGCAAACGCAATTGCTGGTTATTTAAGAAACATGCAGTTTGACAAAGGAGATGATGAAAGTACTGTAACTGTTCAATTTAATTTTACTGTGCAGTAGTTGATATTTATTACATTTGAAAATAATGAACCAACTAACTACCTATTTAAAAGAAATAAATTACTTGTGCCAACAGCATAAAGTGAAAAAGTTATATGTATTTGGAGCTGCACTCACCAATAGTTTTAATGAAACAAGTGATATTGATTTAATAGTGGATTTCAATAATATAGAAGTAGAAGATTACGCAGATAATTATTTTGATTTTAAATTTTCTCTGCAAGATATATTGAATAGACCAATAGATTTATTAGAAGAAAAAGCGCTGGAAAATCCATATTTTAAAAAAACAGTTTTAAAAGACCGTGAATTGATTTATGGTTGATGAAATAAAAACTTGGTTGTACGATATATTAACTGCTATCATGGAAATTGATAGCTTTTTT